>NZ_LZGZ01000150.1:0-15986 GCF_001690515.1 Gilliamella sp. Fer4-1
TATAATTTTTCCGTTATTCCTAAGGATTTTTTCATCAATTCTAATTGTGGCAATATAATAATGAAGAGTAAAGTAGCAGTTGCGGTATTGTTATCTACGAGTTTAGTCTCTTTGAATTCAGCTGCGTCTGGAGCTATGGCTTTGTCCTCTCAGTATCAAACAAAAAGTGAAATTAATCACGAAGATATTAAAATGATAAATTTAAAAAATAAAGTAATCAATTATTTTAATATTGACTTGGTTAAAGCATTGAAAGATTCAGAAAATATTTTATATGAAATAACTGATGATTTTTCCTGTGATTTTATAAAAAATTATGACTTTTCTGCAATGCTAAAAAATTTAGTTTCTGTGGAGTCCTCAGCTTTTACATTTATAAATAATAATTTAATTACAAAGATGGATATTAAAGATTCACTTCGCTTAATATTGTCTTTGAAAAATAAAATTACAAGAATAATGCAAATAAGGGATTCACTTGATGTGGTTCCAACTTATTATAATAGTGGAATAAATACAACTCATATTTTATCGTTAGCAAACAATACAACTAATAAATTATTAAGCGAAATCAAAAACAAGGCTTAGTAATCATGGTTGATGTTATAATTTTAGAGGAAGCCAGATATTTATTTGCTGATACATTTATAGAATTCCCTAATTTTGAAAATCAATTAATTAGTGTTTTTAAAGAATATATAGAAAGTAATCGAACAAAAGTGCCTGATATTTTTGGACGTGATGTTCCGTATAGGCAACCAAACAGGCTCTATGAGCTAAATGTTCAACATATTCATTTAAAGTTGCCTCCAAACCGATTCCCAAAGAACCAGCCTCAATATTATAGATGCAACGCCACTAAAGAGCCTAATAAGGATATTTTTCTTGTTTATGTTATTTCAGATTTTAATCCTAAGAGATTTGCGCTGTTAGCAATATTAAGACCACATGCTCATAAGAAAAGTAAAGAAAGAAGAATATTAAATTTATTTTGTCAATTGGCTGAAAAATATCAAGAACAAGAATTCGAGTTATATTGTGCAACTGATTAGCCCACGAGATATTTTACATTCACCGCTTAATTACGGTTTTTTATATCCAAAGTTACCCCTACGCCACTTTCTATAATTCAAGACAACAAATTGATTTATAGATACGCTCGGGGGCTTTCAAAGAATCGACAGCAAAGCTAGACACGCACACAACTCAATATAGCTAGTACGCTGTCACCTTATTAACTCACATAAAGATATTTAACATGGAAAGATACTCATCACCGATGTCTTATTTCTGGGGCGCTTTATGCACGCTTTTAGGCGCACTTAGTTTAAATGATATTGCCATTATTGTCGGTATTATCTTATCAATAGCGACATTTATTATTAATTGGCTGTATAAGCGCCGAGATTTTTATCATAAAAAAAAATTGAGAGAGCAATACTATGAAAAACACAACAAGAATAGCGACGAGTGCGATTTGTAGTGTTTCAGTAATCATCGGTATTGTCATTGCTAATTACTCAGATGACATAAGAACAAGCCAATCGGGTCTGGAAATAATCGGTAATGCTGAATCCTGCGTACGAGAGCCTTATTATTGCCCGGCTAACATATTAACGGTTGGGATTGGCTCAACGGGTAATCATATTGAACAAAAAATTTATACTGATGATGAGATAGCAAAGCGTTGGGTCAATGACATAAAAACGGCTGAACAATGTGTTAATCGCTATGCTAAAGGCTTTCATCTTCCCCAGTCTGTTTTTGACGCTGTGACCTCAATTACCTTTAACGTTGGATGTACAAAAATGCGAACATCAACAATGTATAAGCATCTGAATAACGGTGATTATAAGGCGGCTTGTAATGAATTCCCAAGGTGGAATAAAGCAGGTGGTAAGGCTCTAAAAGGCTTAGTAATCAGGCGAGAAAAGGAGAAGGCGTTATGTCTATCTTATGTTTTATCATCGCATCGATAATGGCTATCAAAGGTGTCAACGGCTGGGGGTTGGTTTTTATTTGTCTCGTTATTGTTGAGTGGTTCATCATGTTAAAAATATCAAAAGTAAATATATCATTGATTAGTATGTTGCTATTTGTTTGTTATTTCGCCTACAAATGTCGGCAAGATGAAAAGCTTGCAGTGGTGAGAGCAAATAAAGCTGAAGAAAAGTACGAAAAATAGCTACAAGATAACAATGAAGTAACAAAAGAGAATCAAACATTATTGAGGCGATAAAAAATGGACAAGCTAAAACAGCGGTTTTACGTCATGATATCGATAATGGTTTTATCGAGTTGCGCGTCAAAGTCGAATCCGTCAAACGAGATAGTGTCACCGCCAGCAGTACTGCTAGCAAAGCCTTACGACTTGCAAGAGCTTCTCAACAAGATTATTACCATCTCACTAGCGCAATCAGCTACAACAAAGCCATGATTGATGGTTGGCGAGAATACTATTGTAAAGAGATTGCACCCAAGAATAATACAGAGTTTATGTGCAAATAAACAGTAGATATGATAAACGGATGCAACTATACACATTGGCATAAAGCATGCTTAACATATCTAAAACGAAATTTTTTGTGTTATGCGTTTTATATAAAAAGATATGAACTACCTACAGCTAGATAATGCTGATAAAACAATTTATTCAATATAGATAGCTAAAATCTGCAATTAACCGAGCGAAAAATTATCTCCACCATTTGTCTCGACATCGTAATGCTTGATATTGCTAGTTATTGTTATAGCAAATCAGGCTTCCATAAAGGATTACTCCGTTTAAAAATTTCATGATTGGTACATTAAAGAAAGAATCATCATGGCGTAAAAACACGTTAACTACAGATCTAGTCAACTCAATGAAGCAGGTTACACAATGAAATTATCACATATCGTTCACACATTACGCCATTTTAGCCCTAGCTTTGCAGGTCGGGTTGGCGGTGCTGCTGCGTTTTCAGCTATTAAAGATACGGCACTTTTAAAATTACCTGCCGCTTATGTTGTTCCGCTTGATGATAGAGCACAAGATAACAAGCCACAAACAGATTATTGGCAAAATGTGACAGAAAGTTTTGGGGTTATTGTTGTATTAAAACCATTAGATGAACAAGGTCAACACGAAGCATATGACATTGTCGAAAACATAAAAACCGAACTTTGGCGAGCTTTACTCGGTCTTGAACCTTCTCCATCGCATAATCCAATTCAATATGATGGCGGCGGTTTACTGGATTTAGATCAGGGAAGACTTTTTTATCAATTCAATTTTAGTGCAGTGCGCGAAGTTGGTTTTGATAATACTCGTCAACACTTTGATTTAAATGCTATTGATAATCCAATTCCCGATCCTGATTGGCAATTCGATCCAAACGACCCAGATGCCATCAAACCTCCGCAGTATAACCCGTTAAACATTGGCAACTTCGATACTCTATCAGGAACGATTAATGAACTAGATTCGGGGGTAACGGTGAATTTTCAAAATAATAATATCTATGAGGGCAATAATGATAATTAAACCTATCAATAACAAACAGGTATATGACCCAGATAACGGGGATTATTTACCTAAAGTCGGTCGTCATGTTGAGTTTAACCAATACTGGGCTAGACGACTGGCAAATAATGATGTTGAAGAAATAATCAACATCAAATTAAAACAAAAAAAGGGTAACTAAAAATGACAATTAGTTTTAACAATATTCCTAACAATATAAAAGTTCCATTATTTTATGCGGAAGTGGATTCGTCTGCGGCTAATACAATTCAAGATAGCGGTGCTTCATTAATTATTGCTTATCCATTAGCTGATAGCAGTATTGAACGTAATAAGCTCATTATTATGCCGTCTGCAGATCAAGCTAAAAAACTCGCAGGACAAGGTAGCCAATTATCTAGAATGGTTGAATCCTATCGAAACA
Organism: Gilliamella sp. Fer4-1; assembly: GCF_001690515.1. NCBI lineage: Bacteria > Pseudomonadati > Pseudomonadota > Gammaproteobacteria > Orbales > Orbaceae > Gilliamella > Gilliamella sp. Fer4-1. The sequence continues at coordinate 3,930 of NZ_LZGZ01000150.1, forward strand.
CCGATAATTTTGGTGAGTTATGGGTGATTGCTGTTGACGAACCTGCATCTGGCTCAAACGCAACAGGTACTATTCAAATATCAGGCACCGCAGAAGAAACAGGGATATTAAGTTTATATATTGGTAACTGCAAAATTCAATCGCGCGTAACGATTTCGGATACTGCGGACAATATTGCCAATGCACTAAATAATGCAATTAATACCAATTCCAATTTACCTGTTACAGCAACTATTAGCAATAGCACTATCACGTTAACAGCCAAAAACAAAGGATTGAATGGCAATGATATCCCGCTATGCTTTAACTATTACGGCACAATCGGCGGAGAAGAAACACCTGACGGATTAAATATTGCAATCACGCAAATGCATGGCGGAACAGGTACTCCAGATTTAACGCCGGTTATTGCCGCGATGGGGGACAAACTCCTTGATTTTATCGCCTTTCCATTTAATGACTTAGCATCACTCGCAACATTCAACCAAGAAATGGATGACACAGTAGGGCGTTGGAGTTATGCGCGCCAATTGTATGGACATGCTTATACTGCTAAAAAAGGGGATTTATCCGAGCTTGTCGAATTTGGTGATAAATTAAATTACCAACATATTACCGTTGCAGGCTATGAAAAAAACATTCAGACAGGTATTGATGAATTAATTGCAATGCGAACATCGCGGAATGCAATTTTTATTCTTAACGATCCTGCTCGACCAACACAAACGGGCTTATTAAACGGCGCGTTACCCGCACCAGATAGTGATCAGTTTACACTAACAGAACAACAATCTTTGCTAAGCCATGGTATTGCTACAGCTTATGTTTCTAGCGGAAATTTATTAATACAACGTGATATCACAACCTATCAACGTAATAGCTACGGCGTTGCTGATAATAGCTATTTAGATAGTGAAACCTTGCATACGCTAGCGTATGTATTACGTAAATTACGCAGTGTGATCACATCTAAATACCCACGGCATAAACTAGCAAATGACGGCACGCGATTTGGTGCAGGGCAGGCAATTATCACCCCTTCCGTCGCTAAAGCGGAAATTAATGCAACATATCGACAATTAGAATTATTAGGTTTAGTTGAAAACTTTGATGTGTTCAAAAAGAACTTAATTGTTGAACGAAATGTCAACGATCCTAATCGATTAGATGTGTTATTCCCACCTGATCTCGTTAATCAATTACGCGTTTTTGCTGTGTTAGCACAGTTTAGATTGCAATATCCAGAGGAGAAAAACTAATGACACAACGACGTATTGCAGGAACAACTTATATTAAAGTTGATGCCAACCAACTATCATTAACAGGCGGTATTGAAGTCCCAATGAATACTAATGTAAAAGAAAGTATTTTGGGATTAGATAATAGCGTTCACTATAAAGAAACGTTCCGAGCTCCGTACATTAAAGGGACATTTAAAGTACCGCGTGATTTTCCAATCGACAAGTTAATGTCTAGCGATTCAATGACAGTTACCGCAGAACTTGCCAACGGTAAGGTTTACGTTTTATCTAATGCTTGGGTAGAAGGTGAAGTTAATCACAATGCCGAAGACGGTACAGCAGAAATCGAATTTCACGGTGAAGAAGGATTTTATCAATAATGAAAGAAATTAAACTATCACAGCCGATCATGGCACATGGCAATGAATTACATGTGCTGGAATTAAAAGAGCCTACCGTCAAAGATATCAAAAAATTGGGATTCCCATTTGATAGCCAAATGATTGGCGATCCTAAAAAAGTGGCTGATTACATCGTGGCATTAGGTAATGTTACACCAAGCTCGGTGGAACAACTTACACCCTATGATTTTCTAATGATTACGGGAGAAATTATGATGTTCTTTGGCCCAAAGGATCAAGTAAAGGAAGCAGAGACGCCATTGGAAGCGGAGCAAGCCCAATCATCACCATTGAATATCTTGTAAACCTTTGTTTTGAAGTTGCCAAGTACTGGCAACTTTCTCCTTTCTACATCATTGAAGAACGTTCACTATCCGAACTCTTTGAACTCTGTGAACAAGCAAACCGCATAGAAAATAGCAAGGAATCAACATTATGACTAGCTTTAATTTAAAAGCTGCAAAGGAATATATCGATAAGCTACCGCCAAAATTAAATAATATAAAAGGCAAACTTGAAAAATTTCAAAAAAGTGTGCAAAACTCAAAGTTTGCCAAATTTGATCTAAAAGGTGCTGTAACTGGCCTTAATATTTCTGCGCCGTTTGTTAAAGGTGTGAAAGATGCAATAGCGTATGAAGAAGTTATGGCTGACATCAAAAAGGTTGTTGACTTTGATACGCCTGAGCAATTCAAACAAATGGGGCAAGATATTCGTGAAATGTCACTAACGTTACCAATGGCAGCTAAAGATATCGGCGCAATTGTTGCAGCAGGCGGACAAGCAGGTATCCCAAAAGAAGATTTAAAGCAATTTGCCGAAGATGCTGTAAAAATGGGTATAGCATTTGATAGCTCTGCGGAAGAAGCGAGTAGCACAATGGCAACATGGCGAACAGCTTTAAAGCTAACTCAAAACGAGGTTGTTGAATTATCTGATAAAATTAAATTGTTGAGCAACCCGCAAAATGCAAAAGCCAAAGATATTTCAGATGTAGTTACAAATGTAGTTACAGAAATTGGCTCGCTGGATAATATTTCTGGTAGCAGTACTGACAAGTTAGTTGCATTAAGTTCAACAATTATTTCCGTTGGTACAAATACCGATCAAGCAGCTACGGGTATAAAAAACTTTATGTCGATGCTGGCATCAGGTGAGGCTGCGACTGAGAAACAACAAGAGGCATTACAACAGTTAGGCTTCACATCAACTGAAATAGCTAACATCATGCAGAAAGATGCCGAAGGAGCGATTACATCAGTACTTGAATCGCTAGGTAAAGTACCAAAAGATAGGCAATCTGCGTTACTAGCAGATTTGTTTGGTAAAGAAAGTATTGCTGCAATTTCACCATTAGTTGATAATCTGGAACTATTAAAAACTAATTTTAAGCGTGTTGAGGATGCATCGCAATACGCTGGTTTGATGCAGGAACAGTATGAATTAAGATTAAATAACGTAGCCCAAAAATTACAAATTTTTAATAATGGTCTTAATAATATCAGTTTATCAATTGGTGAGGCATTATTACCAACATTTATCGAACTATTAAACCAAATGCAACCGTTAATCGTTTCATTTGGGCATTTTATTCAAGAAAATCCTGAACTCGTGAAAATGGCTGCGATGGCGATTGTGGGGTTAATTGGTCTTCGTGTTGCATGTGCAGGTGTGAATACTATTGTTGGTGTGCTAACAACCGGGATCGATATTTACAACGGTGTACTTAAAGCTAATAAATGGGTAACAAAGTCTCATGCGGCTATTCAATTAAAATTATCTAATGCATTTAAAAAGGTTCGAAATTCCTCAATAGCACTTAAAATAGTGACATTGGCTCATACAGGTGTTTTAAAAAGCATTACTTTAGCGACAAAATTATTTACTTTCTCGAAGATAGCATTATCTAATGCATTTAAAACGGTTCGAAATTCCTCAATAGCGCTTAAAATAGTGACGGTGGCTTATACAGGAATTTTAAAAAGCATTACTTTAGCGACGAAATTATTTGCTTTCGCACAGATAGCATTATCCAATGCATTTAAAATTGTTCGAGTTACTTCAATTGCGCTTTTCACGGTCATGGCCATGAATCCAATTGGGCTAATCATGACAGGTATAGCTATTGCTGCAACATTAATCATCACATACTGGGATGATATAGTTAAGTTCTTTCAATGGCTATGGGGGGTGATAAAACCTTACGTTATGCCTATTATTGATTATTTTATAGCAGAATTTAAAGCAGGTGGTGAAAGCATCATAAATGGCTGGCAGAGGGTAAATGAGTTTTTTAGCGGATTGTGGGCGTCTATTGAGCCATATGTAATGCTGATTTTTGATATATTCATTGAACCCTTTAAAAATGCGGGTGAAGTTATACCAACGGTATGGGAAAGTGTTCAGAATTTCTTTAAAAACCTATGGGATAACGTTAAGTCTGGCATCCAACCGCTACTAGATGCTTGGGACTTTCTTTTCGGTGACAATGAAAAGAAAGTAAAAGTTACGGCTGATACAGCGAGTTTACCGAAAGAAATGACCAAACCAATGGTTACATGCTCCAATTATCAAACGCCTCAAATGCCAATTAATAACTTTTCAAATAATAATGCAAATCGAAATAATAATGGTGAATTGGTTGTGAAGTTTGAAAATGCCCCGCAAGGGACTATCGTAAAACAAACTAAACAGGCATCGGGTTTTGATACTAAAGCCGATGTGGGTTGGAATCCATATGCATTAGGAGTCTATTGATGAACTTCATGAATTGGCTAAATGATTTATTACCAGCAAGTTTTCGAGGAGTGCCATTCCAAGTGAGTGGCACATCAGCTGAATTTGGTCGGCGTAATGAAACCCATGAATATCCGTTCCGAGATGTTCCTTATACGGAAGATCTAGGTCGTTCTGCGCGTAAAAATAAAATTGATGCGTTTGTTATTGGTGACGACCACAAAGAACAAGCTGAAAAACTGGTAGAAGCCATCGAGAAAGAAGGTGCAGGCACACTCATGCACCCCATATTTGGTGAATTGAATGTTAACATTACCGGCACGGCAACCGTTAGTAACTCGGTTGAAAACGGTCGAATGAGTGTTATTTCATTCTCTTTTGTTGAAGCGGGGGAATTAATCTTCCCCGATTCATCTATCGCAACAGATGATGTGGTTGATGAAAATGCAGATAATGTAGATCAAGCACTACTAGATGCATTTGAAGATTTTGATTTAATCGACGCGCCCGATTTTGTCTTGAGTAATATTCTTGATGAAACCGTGTCAATTTTAAATGACATAGCTGATGCTTATAATGCGATAACTCCCTATGTTAATGATGTGATTAAAATCCTAAATGGTGATTTATCACCCATTCTTGGTGCTGGGGGGGCATCCATTATTAATTCAATCAAAAATGTTTGGCAAAGCGCAACAACATTTTCCAATTCTGTAAATGATTTGGTAGCCAAAGTAAAGGTGTTTAACGGCGTATTATTTATAAAAAGCGTTTTGCCTAGCGCCATTTGGTCAACAGATAGCAAATCGACCCAAAAAAGAAAGAAAAATCAAAATCTAATCAATACCGCGATTCGCGTAACCGCACTGACAGAAGCATCACGAATAATTGCGTCATTGCCAAAGCAAGTTGAAGATAAAAGAAAACAAGCTTTTGCGCCTGTGGCGTTAGAATCAACAAAAGGGAAAAAAGAGAATTATTTCAGCAGAGGGGATACTTTGCCAAATGGGAACATAAACAATTCACAGGCTAACATAACAATCTCAACCATATCAACATCATCAACAGTTGAAAAAAGTAATACCATTTCATTTGATGATTTGCTGGATATCAAAGATGCTATTAATGAATCGTTTGATAAAGAACTGTCAAGAACCGAGCATGATGGTTTGTACATTGCACTAGTAAAATTAAAAGCTGCAGTTAACCAAGATATCAATGCACGTTTAATCAAAATAGAAAAAACCATTGTTTATATGCCTAATGACGTATTGCCCGATTTAGTTTTAGCGCACTATCTCTATAACAATGCGACACGTTATGATGATATATCAATTCGCAACAACGTCCTTCATCCTGGTTTTGTGCCCGTTAAAGAACTGAGAGTACCCACACCATGAGCGATAATAAAGTGTTGTTAAAAATTAATCACAAATACTTTGGCGGTTGGACTGATGTAAGTATTTCGGCGGGTATTGAACGACTAGCCCGTGATTTTAATGTCACTATTACTCGACAATGGCCATCATCAGGCGATGCTTCAGAAGCAAAAATTGATGTTAAAAATGGTGATTTAGTTGAAGTGTATATTGATGATGACGTGGTTTTAACGGGGTACGTTGAAGCATTGCCGATTCGATATGATGCGGGATCACTATCAATGGGTATTGTTGGCAGAAGTAAAACCGCAGATTGTATTGATTGTAGTGCAGTACCCAAACAATATAGCGGTAGTTCAACTATTCAAGTTATTCAAGATTTAGTTAAACCGTTTAAGCTAAACGTTATCAACCAAGGTAATGATGTTGGTGCTATTAGCATTCAAGCGGATCAAGGGGACACTGTTTTTGATGTCATTAGTAAAATAATGGGTATGCAACAAATTATTGTATTTGATGACGAGCAAGGGCAAGTTGTCATTGGTGATATCGGTTTCGATGAGGCAAAAACAGCTTTGGTTTTAGGAGCTAATATTTTGTCGGCGGATACTGGAAATAGTATCGAGGATCGATATTCCGATTATTTTGTCTCAGGGCAAAGCGTCGGTGATGATGAAAACTTTGGTGAAGCAACGCTAGCATCCGTTAGCGCCACATCTAAAGATGAGGAAATTGTTCGTTATCGTCCATTAATCATAAAGCAGTCTGGCGACTCGAATAACGGTACTTGCCAAGAACGCTGTGAAATGGAAAAAGTGCTGAGAGCAAGCAAAACCAGAGAAGTCACTTACACCGTACAAGGTTGGCGTCAGGGGGACGGAACGTTATGGAAACCTAATCAAATGGTTGTCGTTAATGATCCGCTGCTGGGTTACGATAATGAAAAACTGGTTATTGCTGAAGTTAAATATAGCTTAAGCAGTCGTGGAACGTTATGCGAATTAAAAATAGGTCCCGTTGAAGCCTATTTGCCTGACAAGAAGAAAAAAGGTAAGTAACCAGATGGTGAGGTATTCTAATGCGTAAAGTTTTAAATAAAATAATGAACCTAGTTTCTCGTGGCTATATAACATTTAGTGATAGCAACAGCAAATGCCAAACGTTACAAATCAAAATGTCGGGCGGTGAACAAAAAAGTGATATTGAGCATATCGAGCCGTATGGGTTCACATCAAGGCCATTAGATGGCGCAGAAGCTGTTGCATTATTCTTAGATGGTGATAAATCGCATGGTGTGATTTTAACCACAGGTGACCGACGTTATCGTATTACATCGCTCAAAAAAGGCGAGGTTGCCATTTACACAGACGAGGGTGACGCTATTATTTTTAACCGTAATAACGAGATTAACGTAAAAACTAAAAAATTTATTGTTAACGCTGATGATGCAATTGAACTAAATACTAAAAATTTAGTTGTTAGCGCATCATCAGGAACACAATTTAATACGCCATTATTCAAATCATCTGGAGAAATAGCAGATAAAACCAGCACTATTTCAAACATCAGAACCATTTATAATGGACATACACATAATGAAACAAGTACCGTAACACACAACCCAAATCAAAAAATGGGTTAGTTTGTATAAACGTTTAATTCAAATAGGGCAAATTGCGCCTTTATTTTGTCAAAATAATACGCCATTTCAAACAGGGCACCTTTTGCTAGCACCCACAGGTGACCCGCCTGTTTTAATGCGTCGTTTTTAGATGCTAGCTTAGGTTGTAACATCCTCATTACTGCATAAGTTGAGCATAACATACCTTGCCGTGCTTGCTCATTTTTAGCATTACCAGATGATATTATTTGAATATTAGTGAGCTTATCTTTTTCGTCAATGTTTAACATAACGGCAAACGTGATATTACCTAATTGAGATTCTTGATAACCATTTGCACCATCATTGAATAAACGCAACTCATCTATTTTTATTTCTGCGCACTGTGGAAATGTTTTGAAGTATTTTTTTATGCCTTTATCAAACTGTTTAGCGGTTTATGGCAGTTCTTTTTACTCCGTACTTGCTGAACTTGCTAATAAAACTAAAGCTAACAAAAATAATTTTTTCATTTTTTATTCCTTATTCCTTATTCTATGAGTTAGTAACATGTTTATAAACGTTAATGACAAACTGATGTCAATGTCATCACATACAAAACCACTGTATCGCGCTTTAATCATTTCGCTATTCACATGGCGACACAAAAATGCCAGTGATGATTCAGAACACCCTTACGGTTGGTGGGGTGATTCGTACCCCAGTATAGCAAATGACAAAATTGGATCACGCCTTTATTTATTGTCTCGCTCAAAATTAACCAATCAAACTGCCAATTTTGCAAAAATTTATATAAAAGAGGCGGTGCAGTGGATGATTGATGACGGGCTGGCATCACGTATTGATGTTTCAGTAAAGCGAACCGATTTAACCGTTTTAGTGGCAACCATCAATATTTATAAAAACGATGGCAGCAGTGAAGAATTCAAGTTTGACAACTTATGGAGTGATATTAATGTCTAGTGGATTTTCAAGACCAACCTTACCCGATTTAATCACAACAATACGCAATGATTTATATGCGCGCCGAGCTGTTGATGATGAATTAATTTCATTACGGCGCAATGATCCAGAAGTTTATGGACGAGTGATAGCAGGGGCTACCCATGTATTATTAGGCTATATTGAAAATATGGCTAAAAATATTTTGCCCGATCAAGCAGACGAAGCTTGGTTGATCCGACATGGAAATATGAAGCGTTGCTATAGAAAACAGCCTACAAGGGCGGTTGGCTATATAAGATTTGATGCAGTCGCAGACGGTATTGTTATTCCTAAAGATCGTAAGGTCCGGCGTCAAGCGGATCGGCACACGTATACTGTTACACAAACCACAACATCATCAAATAATATTTTACGTGTTCCAGTAATTTGTGACGAAGTCGGCACAATCGGCAATTGTGATGATGGCTCTAAGATGTCACTGATTACGCCAGTTACAGGTCTATCATCAACATGTTTTGCCGATTCAATAGAATCAGGTGCTGATATAGAGGATTTAGAATCTTTTAGAAAACGAGTTATCGACAGGTGGTATTACACACCACAAAGCGGAGCCGATCAAGATTATGTACAGTGGGCAAAAGAAGTACCTAGCGTTACAAGAGCTTGGTGCTATCGACATTGGGCAGGAACGGGGAGTGTTGGCGTGATGGTGGCAAATAGTGATCCCGTTAATCCCGTTTTAGACAATACCGCTATTCAAAATATCAAAAAACATATTGAGCCATTAGCGCCCGTTGCTGGCTCTATGTTAATTGTTTTTTCGCCTATGCCCAAACCTATTAATTTTAAAATTATGGTCACCCCTGATAATCCAGAAATTCGCTATCAAATAGAAACCGAATTGAAGTCATTTTTATTAAGAGAAGGCAATCCACAAACAACGTTATTTAGGTCACGTATTAGCGAAGTGATAAGCGCATCATTTGGCGAATATGCCCATGAATTAGTTTATCCCGACAAAGATATTTTTATAGAAAAAAATCAAGTGGCTACTTTTGGAGGAATTGAATGGATTTAGACAAACAATACCGAAATATGGTAGGGCACTTATTGCCGTATGGCCCTGCGTGGAATAAATCAGAACCAATACTACTATCACTGGCATTAACATTATCAAAAACTCACGTTAGATTAGATGATTTAATGCAAGAGGTTAACCCCAAGACGACGACAGAGCTGATAGATAGATATGAGCAAATATGTGGATTACCCGATAGTTGTTACCCGTCGGAGGTTCAAACGTTAACTACTCGGCGTAACCGTTTGGATTCAAAAATAAATTTGGTCGGCGGCATAAGTAAAGCATTTTTTCTACAAGTTTTAAAAGCCAACGGCTATACAGATGCCACTATTACAAACTACAACAATGATGTTTTTACCTGTGAATCAACATGTAACGACTATTTATACGATGAAGAGTGGCGTTTTTACTGGATAGTAAATATCCCTCACAATTATCAAGTAACAGAAATGACCTGTAATGATGGGTGCGATTCATATTTGAGAAAGTGGGGTGATAAACAAATCGAATGCATAATTAATAAATTATGCCCATCACATACTTATGTAATTTTTAAATACGGAGTAACAAATGCATAGAATTGATACACCAACAGCCCAAAGAGATAAATTTGGGCAAGGAAAAAATGGCTTTACCCGTGGTAACCCACAAACGGGTACTCCAGCCACTCAGCTAGACTATTTGTATTGCGATGCAATTCAAGAAGAAATTGCCAATGCGATTGAAGCCGCAGGAATTAAACTTGATAAATCTAAGCATGACCAACTCGCCAGCGCTATTAAAGAATTTGTCAGAAAAGGTAGCGTACGACTTAGTTCGGCAGTAGACAGCACATCAGAAACAGAAGCGGCAACACCGAAGGCTGTGAAAGTAGCATACGATTTAGCGGCGGGTGCGGTAAAAAAATCTGGTGACAACATTGATGGCAATTTATTTGTCAAAAATATGCGAGTTCTCGTGGACGGCGATGCATTTCCGTTTCGCGGCAATTTGAACAATGCTCATTTAAATGACATTAAAGGCCTGCAGCACGGCGTATATTTTCAGAGCGCAAATGAATGCGCAGCTGTTGAAAACGGTTATCCGATCTCTGCTGCTGGTTCGTTAATTGTGTCGCAAACTGGTGGCGATGGCGCGAACGGGTGCTGGCAGTCATACACGGATTACTACACTGGACGTCAATTTATCAGAACCTACAGGGAGCGGCCGAACGAGTGGTCAAACTGGGTCGAGCAAATTACAACAGCAAACGTTAATAGCTTTTTGCCTGTCGGTATCCCGCTGCCGTGGCCACAAGATCGTCCGCCAACGGGATGGTTTGAATGCAATGGCGCGTCATTTGATGTAAATCAGTTTCCAAAGCTAGCATCTGTTTTCCCGTGGGGTCGGCTACCAGACTTGCGGGGTGAGTTTATACGTGGATGGGATAATGCACGTGGTGTTGACCCAGGTAGGCAAATCTTGAGCTGGCAGGGTGATGCCATTCGCAATATTGTGGGAAGCATGGGGTTTACAGAACTAAATAACGGCGTGCAGACGGCGGGGGCATTTTATGTTTCATCAAATCCGCACGCATCAATGACGTATCACTCGCGTGGTGATGGTTTTAATACTGTTGTCGCATTTGACGCATCGCGTTCAGTTCCTACCGCGCACGAAAATAGACCGATCAATGTCGCATTTATGTATATAGTTAAAGCAGAATAATTTTAGGAGATTTATATAATGAAATATCAATTACAACCAGAAATGGCAATTTTAGATAAAAACGGATTAACAGTAACGGCGGGTTATGCTGTCATTTATAATTTTGACGTGCTAACTGGGGAGTTCAAAAATGCAAGTTATCAGTATTTACAAGTTGGCGTCGGTGTGCCGGCTAACTCATGCATTGATGCACCGAAATCGGTGAAAGAAGATAAAGCGATTGTTCGTCAAGACAACAAATGGGTTTACCTTAATGATTACCGAGGCAAAAAAATTTACTCAACTACAACAGGTGTAGAATCAACAGTAACAGAAATAGGCGACATTCCTACAGATTACACACTGTTAAAACCAAATTCTGAGTTTGATTCTTGGAACGGTGAAGCATGGATATTAGATGAAAATAAACAGCATCAGCGCCATGTAAATGTTGCAATAGCACAGAAAAAAAAGTTATTAAGCGAAGCTACTACGCAAATTGATTATCTACAAGATGCGATTGATACTGATATTGCAACAGACGAAGAAAAGGCGTTATACGCGGATTGGAAAAAATACCGAGCATTACTCAATCGCATTGATGTTGATACGGCGCCAGACACCAATTGGCCAGAAAAACCGCTGTAATAATTAACTGCTCTGGGTAATTGTATTTGTTTTTTTTGTGTATAAACAGTGCAATTATCTGGAATGCCTTTATTGACAAACGACATTACGCCAATTCTGACATTACTAGCGTTGTTGCATTATTTCACTATTATAAGCAAATCCCTCTAAATCGATATGAAGTAAGTTGAATTTAGTTTTTTAGATCTAAATTAGTTTTAGTGTCAAAAGATAATACATTAAAAATTATAGATTCTTTTGTCTAAGAGCAAATAAAGTCTATTTCATCTAAATGCTAACAATTGAACTTATTACAAATTTCATTTCTTTTAATTATTAT
>NZ_LZGZ01000151.1:0-548 GCF_001690515.1 Gilliamella sp. Fer4-1
ATATCGCCTATAAGGTATAAATCGATTAAAATTATCAAAATAATATATTAAATTTAGCAAAAATAACTAAGAGACTCATGATGAAAAAAACAACACTTGCAATAGGAATCGTTGCTGTATTAGGCGTTGCCTACGTAGGCATGGCATGGCAAACAGGTAATATCATTGAAAATAATATCGATAATCAATTAGCACAAATAACAGCCAAAATTAACGAATTTCAAGATGATTTTACAGTGTCAGTAATGAAAAGCAATTATGAAAAAAATATATTTTCAACTAAATTACATTTAACTGTAACAGTATCATCTCAAAATACTTTAGATGAAAATGCTAAGCCTAAAACCTTATTTGACGATGATATAACCATCCACCATGGTCCTTTCCCTATTGCAGCGCTTGCTAAAGGGACATTAGCCCCACAAAAAGCTTGGCTAGAATACGAAATGACAGAACAAAGCAATCCAACACTTTGGAAACTTGCTGGTAATCAACCATTTATTGCTGGGCATATAGGAATAAGCTATGGCGAATATATCACGCTAAAA
>NZ_LZGZ01000152.1:0-20240 GCF_001690515.1 Gilliamella sp. Fer4-1
ACCCAATCAGCCATAATGTGATCTTTATTCTGATTTATTCGCGATTGCGCTATAATGGCGCAAATTTCTAGAGTTGATGAAGATAACAAAGCAATGGCACTAAAAATAACATCAAAATGTATCAATTGTGATATGTGTGAGCCTGAGTGCCCAAACGAGGCTATCTCAATGGGCTTTGACACATATGAAATCGATCCAAATAAATGTACGGAATGTGTGGGTTATTATGATCATTCTACTTGCCAGCGCGTTTGCCCTATTCAAAATGCAATTATAGCCGATCCTCAACACGTTGAAACACAAGAGCAATTACTCGTAAAATTTGAGCGACTTAAAGCTATTACTAAATAATCAGCTAGATTTAACATCGATGCGTAATTCTTTAGGAATTTCAAACGTGATATTTTCTAAAATGCCATCCGTTTCAATGAGTGATGTACAACCAAGAATTTTTAAGTGATCAATGACTTGCTGCACTAAGATATCGGGGGCAGAAGCACCAGCGGTTACCCCTATCGTATGCGCATTTACTAACCACTCTTTTTGGATGTCTGAAGCAAAATCAATTAAATAAGCCTGTTTACTGTTGCGTCTAGCAAGCTCTGCTAGACGATTTGAATTAGATGAATTTTTAGAACCGACGACCAAAACAATATCTGCGCATGAGGATAGTTGTTTTACCGCTTGTTGGCGATTGGTTGTGGCATAGCAAATATCATTTTTACGTGGACTACGAATATCAGGAAAACGTTTTTTTAAAGCGACAATGATCTCGGCAGTATCATCAACCGATAAAGTTGTTTGAGTGGTAAAGCAAAGGTTATTTTCGTTTTTTACTTGTAGTTTTTGTACATCATCGATCGATTCGACTAAATAAATACCACCTTCAGGATTATTATACTGCCCCATTGTCCCATCAACCTCAATGTGACCAGCATGACCGATTAAAATAACTTCTTCGCCACGATAACTAGATCGAGCAACTTCCATATGTACCTTAGTCACAAGTGGGCAAGTCGCATCAAAAACACGCAATTTACGTTGTTTTGCTTCTTCTCGAACGGCTTTAGATACACCATGCGCTGAAAATATAAGAATGGTGTTGTCGGGTACTTCGCTAATATCTTCAATAAAAATAGCACCTAATTCTTTTAGGCGATTGACAACGTAACGATTATGTACAACCTCGTGGCGCACATAGACTGGCGCGCCAAATAATTCAAGTGCACGTTCAACGATGGTGATAGCACGATCAACACCAGCACAAAAACCGCGAGGATTAGCTAAAATAATTTGCATACTATACAGTCTTCTTCGGTTTTTTATAATTACAGATGATAAATAATCCAATACCCATGCAGATTGCACAGTCTGCGACATTAAAGGTTGGATAGTGCCAATCACCAAAATTGACATCAAGAAAGTCGACGACAAAACCATGGTAAATACGATCAAATAAATTACCAAATGCTCCTCCCAGAATCAGTGATAATGAAAGGTTCTCTAATTTTTGTTTACGACTATTGCGGTATAACATGTGCATAATCACGGCACTGATTATCAAAGCAAAAACAGCAAGCATTGTACGTTGACCTTCAAAAATGCTAAAGGCAGCCCCAATGTTGCGGACATAAGTGATCGAGAAGAAGGGTAGAAGGTTTACTGATTCAAATAACGAGAAGTTATTTATAATCCAAAATTTACTTGTTATATCAATGATAAAAACAATGATTGCAAATAATAACCAGTAAAGTCCGTTATCTTTTTTCATATAATTTATGCTCATTATTATATTTCCGCCGACAATCGTCGGCGGGAAAGGTACTAAGTTGCTATAGGGATCGCTATAGCTGATTTTGTGCGTTAAATGGCTTTATTATTGCTTATGCAAAATACCTTATCTCGCCATTGCCATGGATGTTTTCCTCACAACGCTTACATAAATGTGTTGTTGGTTCATTATCTGTTGTGTAGTGCCAACAACGAGGGCATTTATCGCCTTGTGCTTTGGCCAACTCAATTTTCAGTCCTTGAATATCACTTTGTACCGCGTTTTCTGGTGCTGTTTGTAATGGTTTAACGCTAGCTTGTGATGTAAGTAAAACAAAACGCAATTCATTTTCTAATTTAGCTAATGTTGTAGCAATCTCTTCATCAGCATAAAGAGTAACGGCCGCTTCAAGTGCACCACCGATTACTTTATCATTACGACCTTGTTCAAGTACTTTATTCACTTCGCTACGAATTGTTAAAATTTTCGACCAGTATTCACTATTTAAGGTTTCATTATCCGATAATGCAAATAATGCGCTATACCATTCATCTTCAAAAACGAATTCTTGTTTTTCTGCTGCTGGTAAGTATTGCCAGATTTCATCTGCAGTAAATGATAAGATCGGAGCAATCCAGCGAACCATAGCTTGAGCAATATGATATAAAGCGGTTTGACAACTGTGGCGTGCAATACTATCACTTTTGGCTGTGTACTGACGATCTTTAATGATATCTAAATAAAATGATCCCATTTCGATTGAACAAAATTGCATAATGCGTTGTACAACTTTATGGAAATCATAATTTTCATATGCCTGAATAATGTGTTCTTGTGCTTCTTTCGCCATGCTCACCGCCCAACGATCAAGTACAACCATATCATCTGGCTTAACCATATCGGTCACTGGATCAAATCCATTTAAATTCGCTAGCAAAAAGCGAGCAGTATTACGAATACGACGATAGCTATCCGCCGCTCGTTTGATAATTTCATCTGAATAACTCATTTCACCCGAATAATCGGTAGATGCAATCCATAAACGTAAAATATCGGCACCAAGCTTATTCATCACTTCTTGGGGGGTAACGATATTACCGAGAGATTTAGACATCTTACGACCTTGTCCATCAACCACAAAACCATGAGTAAGCACTTGCTTATAAGGCGCTTTGTTATCAATTGCAGTAGATAACATTAACGAAGACATAAACCAACCACGATGTTGATCTGAACCTTCTAAATATATGTCGGCATCATGACCTTCGAATTCTGGACGAGCGCGAACCACCGATGAAAAAGTAGATCCAGAATCAAACCAAACATCTAACGTATCAGGAACTTTGCGATAATCATCAGCATCTGGACCGAGAAGATCTTTAATGTCCGCATCCCACCAAGCTTGAATGCCATCTTTTTCAACTAGCTTAGCTATTTTTTCAATTAAAGCTAATGTGTCTGGGTGAAGTTCCTCAGTCTCTTTGTGTACAAACAATGTCATAGGTACACCCCACGTACGCTGACGAGAAATACACCAGTCTGGGCGATTAGCAACCATAGTTTCAATGCGCGCTTGTCCCCAATCTGGGATCCAACGCACTTGTTTAATTTCTTCTAATGATTGCAAGCGCAAATCTTGTTTTTCCATGCTAATAAACCATTGCGGTGTCGCACGAAAAATAACAGGTGTTTTATGGCGCCAACAACATGGATAGCTATGTTCAATATTTTCAAAGTGTAATAATGCATTATGTTCTTTTAAGATCTCAACAATGACTTTATTCGCTTTAAATACAAATAACCCGTCTAAACCTGCACCTGTTCCTGATAAGTAGCAACCATTACCACCAACAGGATTGGCGACTTCAAGTCCATATTTTTGACCTACCATAAAGTCTTCTACCCCATGACCAGGGGCGGTGTGTACTGCACCAGTACCAGCATCAATAGTAACGTGATCACCAAGTACAACTGGCTCATCAAAATCAAGGAATGGATGTTTAAAACGCAATAACTCAAGCGCATCACCGTGACAGCTACCTAACACTTTCCATTCTCTGATATTGGCGCGTTGCATCACAGACTCAACTAAATCAGTTGCTAAAATTAAGCACTCTTTATCATTGATTTGAACAAGTTGATATTCAAAATCAGCATTTAAAGCTATCCCTCGGCTAGCTGGTAATGTCCAAGGGGTGGTTGTCCAAATAACAGCATAAATGGTTAAATTAGTATTGATACCAAATTTATTTGCTACGGCTTGATTATCAACAGCTTTAAATTTTACATCAATGGCAGGCGATGATTTATCATAATATTCCACCTCAGCTTCTGCCAAAGATGACATACAATCCGTACACCAATAGACGGGTTTAGCACCTTTGACTAAATGGCCATTTTTTATAACGTTACCTAAAGTGCGGATAATATTTGCTTCCGTATTATAATCCATTGTACGGTAAGGATTTTGCCAATCACCCAATACACCCATACGGATAAAATCCGCCTTTTGTAGTTCAACTTGTGAAGCCGCATAATCACGGCAAATTTGGCGAAATTCAGCAGACGAAACTTTAACCCCAGGTTTACCAACTTGCTCCTCAACTTTTTGCTCAATCGGTAAACCATGACAGTCCCACCCAGGGATATAAGGTGAATTATAGCCACTCAATCCTTTTGATTTGATAATAATGTCTTTAAGGATTTTATTAACGGCATGACCAATATGTAATTTCCCATTGGCATAAGGAGGACCATCATGCAAAATAAAGCTTTTTTTGCCTTTTTTCGCAGAGCGAATTTTGCGATAAAGTTCTTTATCGTACCAATTTTGTAACATTGCTGGTTCGCGCTTAGCAAGATCGCCTCGCATAGGAAACCCTGTTTCAGGTAGATTCAATGTATTTTTATAGTCTGTCATGCTGATTTATTCCAGTTAAATTTGTTGATACTACTTTTAATTGGTTAATTGTGCACTGATATTTTTCGCAGTGCAAACATCTTGTGTAATTTGTTGTTTTAATTCTGCTAATGAATCAAATTTTTTCTCATCGCGTAATTTTTCGATGAATGTTATGTCTAAATATTGTCCATAAATATCATCCGAAAAGTCAAATATATTCACTTCTAAAATCGCCTTTTTTCCATTAATGGTTGGTCTTAAACCAATATTGGCAACGCCATCATAAAGTTGATTATTACAAATATTTCTAACTTTAACAAAATAGACGCCTTGTAGTGCAGGCTTTTTTCGGTGTAAGTGAATATTTGCGGTTGGAAAACCTAATTGTCTTGCCAAAGCATTACCATGTATTACGCGACCTTGAATGGTATAATCTCGACCTAAAAGACAATGAGCCAATTTAAAGTCGTTATTTAAAAGTGCTTGGCGCACAGCTGTGCTACTAATACGAAAATTATTCCACACAAATGTTGGCATACTTTCGACGATAAAATCGTTGGTATGTGCATATTGCTGTAAAAGGTTTATATCTCCTTTACGGTCAAATCCAAATCGAAAATCATCACCAATGGCGATATATTTAGCTTGTAGCTTATTAATCAACCAATCTTGAATAAAATGATTCGCTGACATGTGAGCAAATTTTTTTGTAAATGGAATTGCGAGAATATAGTCAACACCAAATTTTTCAATAAAAATGACTTTTTCCTGAAATGAAGTTAACCGTGAGGGCGCATTATTTTGTGTAAAAAACTCTAACGGTTGTGGCTCAAACAACATAACAACTGTAGGCAAGTTTCGTTTTTTACCTTGTTTAATAATATGGTTAATTAACTGTTGATGCCCTAAATGAACGCCATCAAAATTTCCCAAGGTTAAAACACATTGAGAGAATTGATTTTTTAAATTAGTTATACCACGGATAATCTTCATGAAAACAATGTTATTTATATTAAGTAACCAAGAATTATACCAATCTTTATTGAAGATGCACGAAATATAAAGCTAGGTATTGCGGTTTTCTATCGAGCTTTTTGTACTAGTTTTGGCAACAGCTTGATTGTTGACCAGTGTCTAAAACTTAATTAGCCAAATATAACCATTAGTAAGATCAGTAATGATTAAGTGCCCGTAAAAACTCTTGTCTTGTGCTTGGATTAGTTTTAAATCCACCACCAAGCGCAGTAGTTGTTGTGATGCTACTAGAGTCTTTAATTCCTCTTGCTTTTACACAGTAGTGGGTGGCGTCAATTGAAACAGCAACATTGACCGTACCAAGCAAAGTTTGTAGAGCCACTAAAATTTGCTGGGTTAACCGTTCTTGTACTTGGGGACGCTGTGAAAAAAACTCAACAATGCGATTGATTTTAGACAGGCCAATTACTTTATCTTTTGGAATATAAGAAACCGTTGCTTTACCGTCTATTGTTACAAAATGGTGCTCACATACACTAGTTAATGTAATGTCACGAACGGTAATCATCTCATCCACTTGCATTTTATTGTCGATTAACGTAATTTTCGGAAAATTTTCATAATAAAGGCCAGAAAAAATCTCATCAACATACATTTTTGACACACGATGAGGGGTCTGAGCAAGGCTGTCATCTGTCAAATCAAGTTCCATTAATTTCATAATTTCACGAAAATGAGCCTCGATTTTTGCTTTACGCTCATTATTATTCATAGCTAGATGGCATGATGGAGTTTCAAGATTTTTGGCTGCTAGTGCATCTTTGACTTTTTGCGCGGCAAGACTTAATACTGTCATTTATCAAATACTCAGGTGAAATTGAATACAATATTATATAACACTTGTTGTGCAATACATAGTTTTTTGCTGAAACGTCTAACTAACCTGAAATATCTTTACATTATATTATCTATGATGATAAGAATATTATGACTAATTAGGTTATACTGTCAGTTATTATATAGCATAACGTTTAGGTAACTATAATGCCAAATAACACACCAATTATTTTAATTGATGGATCTTCTTATCTTTACCGTGCTTTTTTTGCATGCCCTCCGTTAACTAATGCCAAAGGTGAACCAACAGGCGCTATTTTTGGCGTCATTAATATGATTCGTAGCTTGTTAAATCAATACGATCCGACACATATTGCTGTTGTATTTGATGCTAAAGGCGGATCGTTTCGTAACGAAATTTATAGTGAATATAAAGCTACTCGTGAAGCGATGCCTGAAAATCTTCGCCCACAAATTGAACCTATTCATACCATTTTAAAAGCGATGGGACTACCACTGCTTTGTGTTGAAGGTGTTGAAGCAGATGATGTAATTGGTACATTGGCTAAGCAAGCAGAAAAGGCAAATCTTGAAGTCTTGATTAGTACTGGCGATAAAGATATGGCGCAGTTAGTAAGCGATAAAATTACACTTATTAATACCATGAGTAATACCATTCTTGATTCAAAAGGTGTCATGGAAAAATTTGGTGTTCCACCAGAAAAGATGATTGATTATTTAGCGTTAAGAGGTGATTCTTCCGATAATATTCCTGGTGTGCCTGGAGTAGGTGAAAAAACAGCACAAAGTTTATTATCCCAATTTGATGGCGTAAAAGATATTTATAATCGATTAGATGATGTTGAAAAATTGGCTATTCGAGGAGCTAAATCCTTAAAACAAAAATTGATTGATAATCAGAATGATGCTGAACTTTCTTATCTATTAGCAACAATCAAAACGGATGTTAAATTAGATTTTACCAATGAACAATTATTGATCGGAAATATTGACGTTAATGCGTTAATTGAGTTATTTAGTTATTATGGTTTTCATCGTTGGCAAAAAGAATTAATTGCAGGTACCTTCCTAAAGCAACAAAAAAATATGGTTGTCGAGATTGAAGATGATTTATTTTCTCAAGAACAACCTACAGCAACTTTGCAAAAAAATGAAACCGATTACCAGTGTATATTAACCAATGAACAACTCGATGAATGGATAACCAAATTAAGCAACAGCAAGCAATTTGCTTTTGATACCGAAACGGATAATGTTGATCATGTGCACGCTAAATTAGTTGGTATCTCATTGAGTATTGAACCTTACCAAGCGGCTTATATTCCACTTGCTCACCAATATTTAGGTGTTCCAAAACAGCTTCCTCTCAATGATGTTCTGGCTAAATTGAAACCAATACTTGAAAATCCAGAAATAAAAAAAATCGCTCAAAATGCAAAATTTGATTACAGCGTATTGGCCAACTATGGCATAACCGTTCAAGGTATCGCATTTGACACTATGCTTGAATCTTATGTACTAAACAGTACTGAACGTTATGATATGGATAGTTTGGCCAATCGCTATTTGAACCACAAGACGATTACTTATGATGAATTAACTAAATTTGATAAAATTCAAGTTACTATTGATGCTATTGAGGTAGAAAAAACCACACAATATGCTGCGGAAGATGCCGATATTACATTGCAATTGCATCATAAGTTATGGCCAACTCTTGAAAAAAACCAAAAATTAAAAAAACTATTCACTGATATTGAAATGCCACTTGCTATTGTAATAGCTGAAATGGAAAGAACAGGCGTTCTGGTGGATGCTAAATTATTAAATAAGCATTCAGCTGAGTTGAATAACAAATTGAACGAAATTCAAGAAACGTTACAATTGTTAGCAGGTGAAAAATTTAACCCAGCATCACCTAAGCAAATTCAAGTTCTTTTATTTGATAAGCATCAATTACCAGTACTCAAAAAAACGCCCAAAGGCGATCCTTCAACTAGTGAAGAGGTTTTGAGCGAGCTAGCTAATCAATATGAGCTACCACGCATGATTTTACTTTATCGTAGCTTAGCTAAGTTGAAAAATACGTATACTGATAAATTACCATTAATGCTTAGCCCAGTTGATCATCGGATACACACTAATTATAACCAAATTGGTACGATAACAGGACGATTGTCTTCAAATG
Source organism: Gilliamella sp. Fer4-1 (assembly GCF_001690515.1). NCBI lineage: Bacteria > Pseudomonadati > Pseudomonadota > Gammaproteobacteria > Orbales > Orbaceae > Gilliamella > Gilliamella sp. Fer4-1. The sequence continues at coordinate 8,695 of NZ_LZGZ01000152.1, forward strand.
AGCCTAATTTACAGAATATTCCTGTTCGCAATGAAGAAGGTCGTCGAATTCGACAAGCATTTATTGCACCAACAGGTTATAAGATTATTTCTGCCGACTACTCACAAATCGAATTGCGTATCATGGCACACTTATCGCAAGATAAAAGTTTACTTGATGCTTTTTCTCACAACAAAGATATTCATCGTGTCACAGCTAGCGAAATTTTGGGAAAATCTGAATCTGAAGTAACTTCTGAAGAGCGAAGACGAGCAAAAGCCGTTAACTTTGGGCTAATTTATGGTATGAGTGCATATGGCTTATCAAAACAAATTAATATTGCTCGAAAAGAAGCCCAATTTTATATCGATCGCTATTTTGAACGCTATCCAAGTGTTCAAACGTATATGGACGAAATCCGCCAACAAGCGACAGAACAAGGTTATATTGAAACGCTATCTGGTCGACGATTATATCTACCTAAAATTAAATCAGGAAGTGGCATTGAACGCCGAGGAGCTGAACGAGCCGCCATTAATGCGCCAATGCAGGGCACAGCAGCTGATATTATCAAAACAGCGATGATTAAGGTAAGCGACTGGATTAAAAGCCAGCCTGTAGGTAATATTAGGATGGTAATGCAAGTACACGATGAACTCGTATTTGAAGCAAAAGAGGAGTTGGTTGAGCAATATCGTGACCAAATAAAATCCATTATGGAAAATTGTTACCAACTATCCGTACCATTAAAGGTAGACGTGGGAATAGGCAATAACTGGGATGAGGCACATTAATTAATGCCAAATCAGCGCCAAATAAGTTAGCCTTAAATAAAATAGTTAATCGCTTTTTATGCTAAAGCGCATATTTTACGGAAAATTTTTTATAAATTATGGCGTAACTTTTTGGCACTAATGGCACTATTGCTCAAACTTTTCGGCGTGTTAGAATAAGCAACTAAATTGAATTGATATCAACATGTTATTCTGCTTGTTAATATTGGCAGAATAAAAAGGCATTTGTCGCCATTTGGCTATTTAAGTTTGCTTTTTTGTTATTATTAGGATTATTTCATGAAAATAAAAACCCGTTTTGCGCCTAGCCCAACAGGCTATTTACATGTAGGTGGTGCACGTACAGCGCTTTATTCTTGGCTCTATACTCGCCATGCCAAAGGTGCATTTGTATTACGCATTGAAGATACTGATCTTGAACGTTCAACGCCAGAAGCGATTGAAGCGATTATGGAGGGTATGAATTGGTTAAAATTATCATGGGATGAAGGTCCTTATTATCAAACTAAACGTTTTGATCGTTACAATCAGGTTATCGATGAAATGTTAGCCAACGGCACAGCTTATCGTTGCTATTGTTCTAAAGAACGGCTTGAAAAATTGCGCGAAGAACAAATGGCAAAAGGTGAAAAAGCGCGTTACGATGGACATTGCCGTTGTGATTCAGTACAAAAAGAACACAGCCATAATGAACCTCATGTTGTGCGTTTTGCTAACCCTATTGATGGCACTGTCATCTTTAATGATTTAATTCGAGGACCGATTGAGATTGCCAATAGAGAACTTGATGATCTTATTATTCGTCGCACTGATGGTTCACCAACCTACAATTTTTGTGTAGTAGTTGATGATTGGGATATGGAAATTACTCACGTTATTCGTGGAGAAGATCATATTAATAACACACCTCGTCAGATTAATATTCTAAAAGCGTTAGGTGCACCGATTCCTGAATATGGACATGTATCGATGATCTTAGGAGATGATGGACAAAAATTATCTAAGCGTCATGGTGCGGTAAGTGTAATGCAATATCGTGATGATGGCTATTTGCCTGAAGCTCTACTTAACTATTTAGTGCGCCTTGGTTGGTCTCATGGCGATCAAGAGATTTTCTCAGTACCTGAAATGATTAACTATTTTTCATTAGGTGCGGTGAGCAAATCAGCCAGCGCCTTTAACACTGAAAAATTACTTTGGTTAAACCATCATTATATTAATCATCTGGACGCTGATTATGTGGCTCAACATTTAGTATGGCATATGAATCAACAAGGATATGATTTATCAAAAGGCCCTGACCTTATTACGATTATTAAACTATTTGGTGAACGTTGTAAAACCCTTAAAGAAATGGCTGAATCGTGTGCTTATTGTTATCAGGATTTTGATGATTTTGATGTAGATGCAGCTAAAAAGCATCTACGTCCTGTCGCTAAAGAGCCATTGGAAGCCATTAAAGCAAAAATTACAGAAATTGCTGATTTTGATTGGCAAATTGATAAAATTCACCATGCTATTGAAGCAACAGCAACAGAGCTCAATGTTGGCATGGGAAAAGTCGGCATGCCACTACGCGTTGCCATAACAGGCATAGGGCAATCACCATCGGTTGATGCGACGGTTTTTGCGGTAGGAAAAAAGCGAACGCTTGCAAGAATAGATAAGGCACTTGCATATATTACACTGCGTGAGCAACCTCAAAATTAACCTATAGTAATTGCAGGATGTTGCCTGCAATTATTTTTGCCAAACCGAGAACTTCTATGGTTCGCTTAAAAAAACGTTATTGGTTTTTATTGATTATTTTGCTTACCAATTTGATATTAGGTTTTTGTGGTTGGCATTATTGGATATCATTTAAAGAAAAATATCATCTATCGATAGATTGGCATGGCATAAATATGAGTTTTGAAGGCTTATCTTTTGATGAGTTTACTATATCTCAGCCGTCTCAATTATCCGTAACAGCGAAAAATTTACTTGTCTCATGGTCACAGTTATCGGCAAAAAACATTGATATTTACTGGCAACCAAATGATGCAAAAGCGCTTGTCAAAGCCACACAAAAAGTTGTTGATACGACAATTCAAGATTTGCATCAAGCTAATTTTGACCTCTCCACTATTTCAACCATTCTTGATTGGTTGCCGAAAAAAATTCATATCGATTCGTTAACATATTATGCACAAAATAACCAACAATTTGACGTAAAAATTGATGCAACTAAACAGTTAGAATCTATCCAATTAGCTGTGTCGAGTAATAATCAATATTCGGCAAAACTGTCTACTACTTTACTATTTAATGAAGTGGATTCACGTATTGATATTCAAAATGGTATTTTGACCAGTAATTTAAGTCAATTTGGTATAGAAAATGGCCAATTAACTTTACCATTCACGGGGTGGATTTCCAGTAATCAATTTATGTTAGTCAATTCTGGTCATGCCTCACTGATGTTAGAAAAAGCTAATTTATTTGATGACCTGATACTTGGCCGTTTAGAAAGTGCTTTTACCTTTAAAGTTGAATCGGCTATTCCTATTGAAAGTAAGCAATTAGCTACCACAACTGAGTTCATTATTAATAAATGCAATGGCATTTACAAAAATAGCGAAATAAAATCAGCAACAGGCAAGATCAAGATTGTTATTAAAGATAATCAATTTACTGCATCAGTGCCTATTTTAAATATACAAGAAGTCAATTTAGGCATAGCCTTTGAGCAAGTAAAGTTAGCGGGTATTTATAACGCATCACTCAAGACAATAACTCAAGGGCAGCTAAACTTGAAAAAAGCTCAAGCATCAATTTTTTCTGGTTCTGTGTCTATTGAGCCAAGTAAATTGAATTTAGCTAAATTACCCCAACAATTAAGCTTAAAGCTAAAGCAAATACAGTTAAAAGAGATTCTTGCTAAATACCCAGCTGAAGGACTTGCTGGGGTAGGTACAATTGATGGTTATTTACCCGTTACATTACTAAAAGCGAAAAAGAAAGATGGATCTGTGTTTGAACTTGCGATTAAAAATGGTCAGTTAACCACAATCAACGAAGGCTATTTACAGTTTGAAAATTCTGCTTTGAAAAATTATGCACAAAATAACCCTAATATGAAAATACTCACTGATATTATTAAAAATTTTCATTATACTAAGCTACAAGGTACTGTTAATTATGCCAACGAAATAGCCAAGCTTGGATTAAATATTCAAGGAAGCAATTTAGATGTCGAAAATGGCAAAGCAGTGAATTTAAATATCAATCTTGAAGAAAATGTGGCTAAATTGCTGATGAGCTTACAGTTATCTGATCAAATTAGTGAGCCAGTTCGTAAACGAATTCAAGCCCGTTTAAAAAAGGAAGCTTCAAAATAAGAGGTCATTTTATGATACGAAATGTGATTGCAATAATGATGCTAAGTAGTGTGTTAATCGGATGTTCGCCAACAGTGAAAGTGCAAGCGCCGAGCGAACCCATTAATATCAATTTGAATGTTAAGATAGACCATGAAATTAATATTAAGGTTGATAAAGCATTAGATAATATAATCAATAAATCTGGATTATATTAATTGTATAAGTTTTATTTTCATCTATTCTTTTGATTGTGGTCAATAGAACAATCTATATTCACACTCAAATCAATAAAATATGATGTATTTACTAAGGAGTTTGTTATGACTATCTGTAAAAAAGCAACCATAGCATTATTGTCCATTATGTTATCTTTTTCTGCATTTGCATTAAATTTAGAGCAAGCTATGGATTCATTAAGCCAAGCCAAAGCGCAAGGTCTTGTTGGTGAACAGGCTGATGGTTATTTAGGCGTTGTTAAAAATGAAGGCGACGCCAGTGAAATTGCGCAACTGATTAATCAGGCACGTAAAACCCAATACCAGAAAGTGTCCAATGAAAGCCATGTCCCTTTAAATGAAGTAGAAAAAAAAGCGGGTAGTAAAGCGCAAGAAAAGACACCAGCAGGCCAATATATAAAACGACAAGGTCAGTGGTTAATAAAATAATCATTGCTTTTTGCAACAACCGAGAAAGTATAACGACATTGCACTTTAATTGTGTATTAATAATGTGTATGCTGTTTGCTTAAATGTTTGTTTACCGCTTTTTTATATTTATCTATTTAATAAAAAGATGGTAAAGTTTTTATCTAATTAGTTTTTACTTGTAATAGTATCGCTTATGCGATTTGAAATGGAGAAAATCAATGTGTTCGATTTTAGGTATTCTTGATATTAAATCAGATCCAGAACAACTACGAACAAAAGCACTAGAGTTATCATGTCTACAGCGTCATCGTGGTCCTGATTGGTCTGGTATTTTTGCGTCTGATAAAGCTATTCTTGCTCATGAACGTTTATCAATTGTGGATGTCAATACAGGATCTCAGCCCCTTTATAATAAAGATAAAACCCTAGTTTTAGCGGTAAATGGCGAAATTTACAATCATCAAGAACTCCGAAATCAGTACAAAGATCGTTATGAGTTTCAAACAGGTTCTGACTGTGAAGTGATTCTTGCTTTATATCAAGAAAAAGGTATTGATTGCCTTGATGAATTACAAGGTATGTTTGCTTTTATCCTTTATGATATCAATAAAGGGAGCTATTTTATTGGCCGTGACCACATTGGTATTATTCCAATGTATACAGGTCATGATGAAAATGGCACATTTTATGTTGCCTCTGAAATGAAAGCCTTAGTACCAGTTTGTAAAACCATTGAGGCTTTCCCTCCAGGATGCTATCTATCGAGCACCGAAGGTGAAATCAAAACGTATTACAAACGTGACTGGATGGATTACGAAAATGTGAAAGACAATAAGACGGATATTAATGCACTGCGTGTTGCATTAGAAGATTCGGTAAAAAGCCACTTAATGTCTGATGTGCCTTACGGTGTTCTATTATCAGGTGGGCTTGATTCTTCGGTCATTTCAGCAATCACTAAAAAATTCTCAGCACGCCGTGTTGAAGATCACGAAAAATCAGAAGCATGGTGGCCACAGTTGCACTCATTTGCTGTAGGTTTAAAAGGTGCTCCAGATCTTAAAGCTGCACAAGCGGTTGCTGATCATCTAGGTACAGTTCACCACGAAATTAACTTTACCATTCAAGAAGGTATTGATGCGATTCGTGACGTAATTTATTTCATTGAAACTTATGATGTCACCACTATTCGTGCGTCCACACCAATGTATTTAATGGCGCGTAAAATCAAAGCCATGGGCATCAAAATGGTACTTTCTGGTGAAGGTGCTGATGAAGTGTTTGGTGGTTATCTCTATTTCCACAAAGCACCAAATGCCAAAGAGTTCCATGAAGAAACCGTACGCAAATTAGCAGCGTTACATATGTATGATTGTGCTCGTGCTAATAAGGCAATGGCGGCATGGGGTGTTGAAGCTCGAGTTCCATTCCTTGATAAGAAATTCTTAGATGTTGCTATGCGCATTAATCCAAAAGATAAAATGTGTGGTAGTAATGGTAAAATGGAAAAACACATTGTGCGCGAAGCCTTTGAGTCTTATTTACCAGCATCGGTTGTTTGGCGTCAAAAAGAACAATTCTCTGACGGTGTGGGTTATAGCTGGATTGATACATTAAAAGAGATTGCCGAAAGTAAAATTACTGATCAGCAATTAGAAAATGCAAAGTTCCGTTTCCCATACAATACGCCGACTTCAAAAGAAGCCTATATGTATCGTGAGATTTTTAACGAACTATTCCCACTTGAAAGTGCAGCTCATTGTGTACCTGGTGGTCCAACAGTTGCTTGCTCAACTGCGAAAGCAATTGAATGGGATGAATCATTTAAAAACCTAAACGATCCGTCAGGGCGTGCGGCGGTAGGTGTGCATAATGATGCCTATAAGAAATAAAGATTAGACTCAAGATAACATTATCTAATTCAAATCTGTAAAAAGGGCTATATGCCCTTTTTTTATATTTAGCTGGAGTATTCTGATTAATCTAATTTTTGTAAAATTCACTTTAACTAAAATATCATAGTTTAATAGCTATATATTCCCCATTTTTCACTCAACGATAACCTAATCATTTATTGAAAACTTTTCATTCTTTTAAAATTTAGTTTGTCCGTTTCATTGATTGATATGTGTTTTTGAAAAAACGCAATTTTCTATACATCATGTCTTGAATCATTTTATGAAAATATTTTATTAAATATGTGATCTAAATTCATTTTTCTCTGAATTTAATAAACTATACTTAATGTTACCAGTCACATAGTGATTGGGTAGGAAGTAGATACTGTTTATTTTCCAATAAATATAATTGTAAGAGTGGTGATTTATTAATTAGGAGCATTGAGTGAAAAATTATAAAATTGCAATAATCAACTCAAGTAGTTTTGGGAAATATTTTCCTGATCATTTAAAACGATTAGAAAAAATAGGTGAAGTAAAACATTTTACTTTTGAAAATAGTATTTCTGGAAAAGAATTAGCTGATGCATTGCAAGGGTTCAATATTGTAATTGCAAGTGTCAGACCATTTTTTGATAAAGCATTTTTTGATAACAAAAAAGATCCTTTATTTTTACTTTCTCGCCATGGAATAGGGTTTAATAACGTTGATGTTATTGCTGCTAAAGAGCATGGAACAATTGTTACTATTGTTCCCCCGTTGGTTGAACGCGATGCTGTTGCTGAAAATGCAGTAACCAATTTGCTGGCATTAATCAGACAAACAGTGCAATCTCAAGCTGCCGTTAAGTCAAATGAATGGAAAAATAGAGCCTCTTTTTTAGGTATTAATGTTACTGGTAAAGTTGTTGGTATTATTGGCTGTGGCAACATTGGTAGTCGAGTAGCAGAAATATTTAAACATGGTTTTAATGCCCAGCTACTTGTTGTTGATCCTAATGTCAATAAACAGTGGGCGAGTGAAAATAACATTGAAATTGTCGATTTAAATTATCTACTACAACATGCAGACATCATCTCTTTAAACGCATCCTTAAATGAAACCAGTTACCACATTTTAAAAGCGCACCAATTCTCTTTAATGAAAAAAGGTGTTTATATCACCAATACCGCAAGAGCTGAATTGATTGATGAAAGCGCATTATTAACTGCGCTTGATAGTGGTATTGTTGCTGGGCATGCAACTGACGTAATGTATGCTGAACCAGCATATAACGATAACCCCTTAGTTAAACATCCTAAAGTGCTTGTTACACCACATACTTCCGCTTATGCAATTGAATGTTTGCAAGGTATGGGGGAAAAATGTGTGCAAGATGTAGAGAATTTTGTTAATAAACTAGAACTTCAATCAGTTGTTTCTTAATGATTTATTTTTAATTATTAAGTAATAATAAAAAACATTAAGGAGTTTATATATGCCAGAAATGCATGTAACTTTTCTGCAGGCAGCGATTATTTCTGTATGGGTTGCGATGGTAATGTCACGGGGATTGGGGGGAGCAACATTAACGTTAAGATTTACTCCAATGATGACAGGTTTAATTGTTGGTGTTGTATTTAATGATATTGCAAATGCAATGATAACAACAGCTGCAATACAGCTAATTTATATGGGTGTCTTTTCTCCTGGTGGTCAAATGCCATCAGAGCCTTCCATTGCTACAGCAGTTGCTGTTCCTGTTGCATTACTTGGAAAAATGGAACCAACAGCTGCTGTTGCGGTCGCTGTCCCTGTAGGTTTATTAGGCTCTTATTTATATCAACTACGATTTTTCTTTAATACTATGATTATGAAATTAACTGAAAAATATGCGCAAGAAGCCAATAGTTCAAAATTAACTTTCTCCATAATCATACTACCCATTATTTGTAGCTGTGCTTTATTTATACCATTTATGTTTGTCGCATTATACTTTGGTGCGCCGATTATTGCCGATGTAATTAAATCAAATGCTGGTGGACTTGTTTTTCATATCCTTAATGTTATAGGTGGTGGGCTGGCAGCTGTTGGTATTGCATTAACCATTTATGTGATTGGTAAAAAGAGTTACATCATATTCTTCTTATTGGCTTATTTTATTGCGGTAATTGCAAAACCACTTAATGTAACAATGGTAACCTACGCCATTGTTGGCGCTATTGTTGCATTTATTTTTGTTTTAGCAAAAAGTGAAGCAGTGAATTGTGCGGCAGAGCAACCTAGAAATAATCCCAATAATAACAATCAAGATGATGACGATTATTAATCTGTAGTTATTCGATTAATAAACTAGATAGAGGAATATTATAATGACAGAAATCGTACAAGAAAGTATTGATCTAAAGCCAGAAGCAATCACGAAAAAGGATATCACAATTGCTTGGTTACGATGGTATTACGCAAATGAAATCCCACACTCATTTGATCGTTATCTTGCTGCATCTTTAATGTGGGGATTAATGCCAATTCTTAAAAAACTATACAAATCAAAAAGTGAACTTGCTGCTGCCTATCAAAGACATTTATTGTTCTTTAATACGCAAATAACATGGGGTGGTGGGACAATTTCGGGAATTATGGCCTCACTTGAATCTGTTAGAGCCGATGAAGTTTATCAAAATAAACCTATCAGTATTGATAATGACGTACTTTATAACACTAAAGCAGGTTTAATGGGGGCTTTAGCTGGCATTGGTGATGCTATTGATTCTGGTACAATACAATATATTTTTATTGCAATTGCACTCCCTTGGGCACAAGAAGGATTGGCTATTGGTGCATTATTCCCCTTCTTTGCCTTTGTAATCTACCAACTTTTTGTAGGCTATTATTTTGCTCAACTAGGATTTAAATTAGGAAGAAACGCTGCGACAGAAGTTGTGGGTAACAAAATGCAGATGCTTATCGAAGGCTTATCTATTTTAGGTTTATTTATGATGGGCATCTTAGCAGCTAGCTATATTAAAGTATCCTCAAGTTTAAAATTTACCTTATCAGGCAAAGATTTTGTTATACAAGATACATTAGATAAGATTCTACCTGGTGCGTTACCCCTCATTGTTGTAATGGGATTGTATTTTTATTTCTCCCAAAAAGGTTTAAAAGTAACCAGAGCATTAGTAGGATTAACCATTATACTTGGTGTTTTAGCAGCAATTGGTATTTTATAAAATAATTAAAAAAGAGGTTTTAAATTATGGGAAAAGTTGTTTTAGCTCGAGTAGATAGTCGTCTTATTCATGGTCAAGTTGCAACTAATGTTTCTAAAGCGGCTGGTGCTAATGCTTTATTTGTTGCAGATGACTATTCAGCAAATGACGAATTCACAAAAAATATCATTCTAGGCGCCGGAGCTAGCACTGGACATAAAATCAGAGTACTAAAAGAAGATGGTGCTGTAAGATATTGGAATGATCGTAAGTACGATGACTTTAATGTTATCTTACTTACTAAAAATATTGAAGTAATGTATAAAATCATTAAAGCAGGCGTACCAATAACAAACCTAAATATTGGAGGTTTACCGCTAGTACCTGGGGCAACATCAATAATTAAAGAAGTATCGATAAACAAAGAGCAACTTGATCTATTGATCGATTTACAAAATAGTTACCCAGATATGGATATCTACTTTCAAGCAACGCCTTCATTGAAAAAAATAACATTAAATGAAGCAATCAAAATGTTTGAGTAATATAGGAAGGTAAAAATGATAGGTGTCTTATTAATTAGCCATGGCAACATGGCTGCGGGAATGAAAGATAGTGTAACAATGATAGTTGGGGAACAAGACAAATTTGAAACACTATCACTTAATCCAGGGCAAGATATTAATCAATTAAAAACGGATCTATTTAATTGTTCAAAATCTTTAGATTCAGGCAAAGGAGTCTTAATTTTTGTCGATCTATATGGAGCCTCTCCTTACAATGCTTCAATGAGATGCGTGCCTCAATGGCGTGAATTGGGTATGGATGTTAGAGTTATTACCGGCATGAGCTTACCAATGGTAATTAATGCGGTATGTAATAGAGACTCATTGTCAGTACAAGAATTAGCCAAAGAGTGTCTTGAGGCGGGTCATGATAATATTCAAGACGCTATTGCTAATATTACTCATTCCAACCAATCTCAGAATGAGGATGATTATTAATTAGTTTAATTTTGCTAATTGATAATATTATCAAGTGTATAGTGAATATGATTAACAAAGTCATATTCACTATAATGTTTAATTTTTATATCTAAATAGTTTATTAATAATGGAAATACTTAAAGATCTTGTGCTCCGATACTGTGTCATATTTGGTAAACGATTTTCTGCTAAACAAAAGATTGCTTTTTTAAGAGTGATATCTAAAGAACTAATTCAATTAGGCTATATGGTTGATGCTAAACTAGCCAAGTTGAAATTAGCAACAAGACGATATGAAAACTATTACAATGCTTATATTGGTGATTTCAATAAAGCTGAATTAATTATTTGCACTTATTACGATACTGGCGTTAATAACTTTAATTTTCAAAAAAAATACGCATTTTCTCCACAATTTAGTAAATTAAGTTACTTTATCAGTATTGCGCCAATCATTATTTTATTCATTGCTTCATTGATACTAAATTATTTTGTTTTTATTCCTGATATCCGTACTCAAGGTTTTTTTAGTATTTCAGGCGTTGGCTCAATTATTTCAACGGTTTTGTTATTTTTTTTCGTCTTTAAATTTAAAAGTGGCATTCCTAACCAAAAGAACTTTGTTTGTAATTCATCAAGCATTATTACCATCATAAATTTAATTAATAAACTTAATAAAAAAGAGAAG
>NZ_LZGZ01000153.1:0-1321 GCF_001690515.1 Gilliamella sp. Fer4-1
TAAAATAGCTACCAGAGTATATTGTCAAATAGACTAATGTTAAAATTGCCAAAAAGCCGCCTAACAACCCCTGTGTTAAGTCCAGTAATTTGGGTCTACTTGGTAGTTTTTCGCCATCGAAAAAAAAGAATTTCATTCGCTATTGTCCTGTTTGGTTATAATAATGATTAAATAAAACTGTACCGATCTGTACAAAATTAATAGTAGTACAGATCAGTACACCTTGCAATTTATTTCAGGTAATTTATTTTGAAAAAAACATACAAACGAATAATGGAAACGGCTGAAGCGCTGTTTTATCGAAGTGGTTTTGCTAATGCTGGCGTCGATGAGATAAGAGATAAATCAGGATGCTCTAAAACAACTTTATACAATAATTTTGGCAGTAAAGATAAATTGATACTTGAAGTATTAAAGCAAAGAGATTTGAGGTTTAAAGCAAAACTTAACGAAGCTATCTTAAACCTTAATGGAACAGAAGCTATTATGAAGATTTTTGAATGGCATGAAAAGTGGTATTGCGAAGAAAACTTTAACGGCTGCTTGTTTATCCGTGCAATGGAAGAAATACCAGAAGATTCATCATGCATATCTGATATTGTGGTAGAGCATAAAGAATTTATTCGAAATCTTATTTTTTATAAGCTTGAAAATTACCCCAATAAGGCATCTTTAACAAATAAACTAATGGTAATACTTGAAGGGCTTGCCAATATTAGTGTGGTATACAAAAATAAGCCAAACCTGCATCAACAAATTCTACAAGACACGCTTAACCTCGTGCTAGAATTACTAAATAACGCCTTAGCATTTAAGAAAGATTAATTAAAAATAATGCATTATTATGTATCTAGAAAAAGTAATGAATTTGTATTGATTATAATTAGGAATTTTATCAAAAACTTTCAGGTAGGTCGTGTTTCAATATAAATTCGTTTTTTGCTTTTATAGAAGCGCTTGATCATCACCAACGTTAATCTTACTGAGCCACCTTGCATGAGCTATCTTTTTGGGCAATTAGCCTTAATTAGCCCCATAGTTTTAGCTATCGCTTAGGGATTAAGTGCTCAAGGGTTAAGAATAAGCACAATAATATAATGATCACTACGGGCACTCAAATGCGAAAAAACGTAATCACTCCATATTTAAGCACCTATTTGGGCACACAGGCAATGATTACCTGTTATCATCCGTATCGTGTTTTTTGATAAAAATTTCTACACAACTCGCTGAAAATGTGAATTTAAAACAGTAAGCATGAGTTATTATATATTTTAATAAATTCTACATGTTAATTTTAGGTAAATAAAAATGATTCAAG
>NZ_LZGZ01000154.1:0-1021 GCF_001690515.1 Gilliamella sp. Fer4-1
AACAACGTTGGTTAACTCTAATATAAGTTAAATCCGCAACAACAATTTGTTTTTTATCACCCACGTCAAATTACCGTTGTCAATGATTCTCTATGCTGTTTCATTCATTTCTGTATTGTGAGGTTTATGATGTTTAACGGTGTGATAACCAAATATTTTTACAAATCAAAACGAATTCGCCTTGTATTATAAGAATGATAACTTCGGTTAAATAGCATCACTATTTTATCTGCATAAAGTCCTACTGGCTTTTGTTTATTTAATTTACACTGATAATAAGCATAATATGTTGATAATCCTAAATATTGGCATAGTTTTGTCGTGCTATAACGATGTCGGTTTGCATTTAGGATAGTGGTTTTCGCTCATTATCAGTGCTGCTTACTTTAAAATATCGTTTTCCATACGGCGCTGTTTAAGCCCTTTGCGCAAAGCTATCAACTCTTATTCTTGCGGACTGCGATTATCTTTTGTTTTAAATGAACCACTTTGGCTGGCTTGCGTTATCCAATGGTCCAATGCTGATGAGGCAAAATCATATTCTGCAACGATTTCACTACATGATTTACTGTGTGATAAAGACTAACCATTTGATGTTTAAAATCATCATTGATATTCGCCTTTTTCGTTTAATCTTATTCAAGTTACATCCTTTTTTAATTGTGATAAGTTTACCTTACCTCCCTTAAAAAGTTGGATGATTTAGTGTAGCCGATCCATCCCATTGTTATTTGCCTTTGTGGGCACGAAAGCTTTTTTATGATTTCATCCTGAGGCTATGATTTTAACCTTAGCTCAGTAACCATCTGTTTAATCTTACGGTTTTCAGCCTCAAGCTCCTTTAAGCGTTTAATATCCGACGTTTCCATACCGTCCTATTTTTCCCGTCATTTATAAAAAGTTGAATTACCCATGCCATATGTACGGCACAACTCTTTAACGGGTACACCTACCTCTGCTTCTTTTAAAATAGATACCATTTGATGTTCAGTCATTTTTTCAGCATTAAATCCCCTTTTAC
>NZ_LZGZ01000155.1:0-19899 GCF_001690515.1 Gilliamella sp. Fer4-1
CATTTTTTTCCCTCTTTAAATAAATCTTTTTATCGATTTGTCTTTAATTGGTTAATCTTTCCCTACATGCAAAATCGCTAAAAATGCTTCTTGCGGTAATTCCACATTACCTACTTGTTTCATTCGCTTTTTACCTTCTTTTTGCTTCTGTAGAAGTTTCTTTTTACGGCTTACGTCGCCACCGTAACATTTGGCTAATACATTTTTACGTAATTGTTTTACGGTTGATCGTGCTATAACATGATTACCAATAGCTGCTTGAATGGCGATATCAAATAGTTGACGGGGAATAAGATCTTTCATTTTTTCAACTAATTCTCGCCCTCGATATGGTGCATTATCTTTATGGGTGATTAAAGCTAATGCATCAACGCGTTCACCGTTAATTAATACATCCAATCTTACCATGTCGGCAGCTTGGAATCGTTTAAAACTGTAATCTAATGAGGCATACCCGCGCGATGTCGATTTTAACTTATCAAAAAAGTCTAATACAACTTCAGTCATTGGGATTTCATACGTTAAAGCAACCTGATTGCCATGATAAACCATGTTGGTTTGTACGCCGCGTTTTTCAACACATAATGTAATTACGTTACCTAAATAAGTTTGTGGTACTAATATGTTACATTCAGCAATCGGTTCGCGTAATTCTTGGATGTTATTTACTGCCGGTAATTTAGCTGGGCTATCAACATAAATTGTTTCGTTCGATGTGGTTAGCACTTCATAAACAACTGTTGGCGCGGTAGTGATAAGATCGAGGTTGTATTCACGCTCTAAACGCTCTTGAATGATTTCCATATGTAGTAAGCCAAGAAAACCACAACGGAATCCAAATCCTAAAGCGCCTGAATTTTCTGGCTCATAAAATAGTGAAGCATCGTTTAGGCTCAATTTTCCAAGCGCATCACGGAAAGCTTCGTAATCGTCAGAACTGGTTGGAAATAACCCTGCGTAAACTTGTGGTTTGACCTTTTTAAAACCTGGTAATGGGGTTTGTGCAGGTGCTTTTGCCAAAGTCAGAGTATCACCCACTGGAGCGCCTAATATATCTTTGATAGCACAAACAACCCAACCTACTTCACCACAATTGAGGCGCTGTGTGTCTACTTGTTTTGGAGTAAAAATACCTAGCCTGTCCACGTTATAAGTCATGCCAGTACTCATTACTTTGATCTTATCGCCTTTGTTTAACTCACCATTTTTAATGCGAATTAGTGAAACTACACCTAAGTAGTTATCAAACCATGAGTCGATAATTAGTGCTTGTAATGGCGCATTTGAGTCGCCTTCTGGTGGGGGGATGTCGCTAACTAATTGTTCAAGTACATCAATAACACCAACACCAGTTTTAGCCGAACAGCGAACCGCATTACTTGCATCAATGCCAACAATATCTTCGATTTCAGCCGCAACACGTTCTGGTTCGGCTGCGGGTAAATCGATTTTATTAAGAACGGGGACAACTTCAAGATCCATATCTAACGCGGTATAGCAGTTTGCTAGTGTTTGTGCTTCTACCCCTTGCCCTGCATCCACAACTAATAATGCACCTTCACAAGCAGCGAGCGAACGAGATACTTCATACGAAAAATCAACATGCCCTGGCGTGTCGATAAAATTAAGCTGATAGGTTTCGCCATTTTTAGCATGATAATCAAGTGTTACACTCTGTGCTTTAATCGTAATGCCACGTTCACGCTCAAGATCCATTGAATCGAGCACTTGAGCTTCCATTTCCCGATCTGAAAGCCCGCCACAAATTTGAATGATGCGGTCTGAAAGCGTTGATTTACCATGGTCAATATGGGCAATGATTGAAAAATTGCGGATATTTTTATTCATATTAATAAATTAGTATCTTGGTTATTAACGGTTAACTATCTAAAGTGCCTTTTGGTTATTACCAGCATTGCTAATAATTACATAGTCAGAAAGAGGAACATTTTACACATTTATCACTACTAAGCATAGCGTTATCGAGAAGTTTGTCTTTATTTCTGGATAATATTTTGTGCAATACGCTCAACCGTAGTTTGTGGCAAATTACCAATGATGATAATATTTTTGTGCCTAAAGTTCGTTGAATAAATAGTCCGCCCGCCTTGTTGGATGATTTGATTTGATTGTTTAGTTTGCTCAGAAGATACATTAACCGTAAACGAAAACACACCATCTGAGTACAATTTAGTCGCAATATCAGAGCGATAAAAATTCAAATTATAGGCAGCTATTTCTTTAAACCCTTTAGGCAACCAAGCTAATCGCCATTGACCAAGCACATCTTTTTGCTTTTCAATCGATAATAAAATCGGATAAGTTCGGCTGTTGATGTAGTTTGCCAGTTCATTCTTATCAAAATCTTTCTCAAGTTGAACCACTTTTAGTTGGTTGATGACATCATTATTTTGATCTAATAAATCAATTCTCATCGGTAAATCGGTTTCATCATCAATCCAAATCACATAGCTATAACGGTCGTTATCTTTAGCGACAACTTTTACCAATTGTACACTTCGGTTAGCAGTTCTAGTTTGACCTAATTCAATAAAATCATAAATGTCTTTAAGCGCATCGAAATTGTTATAAATCACATCAGGAAAAGCTTCCAAAATACGTGAGCTTGTAATAGAAAATGATGGGCTATCAGGCTGAAAATAACTGGTGACGCCTTTATGTAAAATGATCTCTTTATCAGGACCTTCAAGATAACGCAAACACGCATTAACATCTTCTTTTTTAGTAGCGCCCAAATGGCTATATTCAAATGTGCTTACATATTGGTTTTTATCTTGAGATAAAAAGTAAATTCGGTAATCTTGCGTTTTTACAGCATGATTCATTCTATTTAAGCGTATTAGGGCATCGTCGGTATCTTGAGCAAAAATAGACGCTGAAAAAAACACAAAAAACAGAGCAAATATAATATTTCTGCTCTGTTTTAGAGAATATATAACAAAATAATGTAATGATTTCATTTCGAATTAACGAGCATTTAATCTTTTTTGTAATTCATAATCTTGTACAAGCAATCTAATTTTGTCATATTGGCGTTTTTCAAGTAATTGCTGATCGTTTTGTTGGTGAGTTCCCCCCACTGGTGCAAGGTTTACCCCTACTGGTACTGTATTTAATATAGGGCTTGCGTTAACACTATCTGCTTGTCCTTGATGATATTGCACACCAACAATAATGCCAAGGGTTACACACGCTACAAGCCCAACTTGGCTAGCTTTAGCAAAAAAGTCTTTAACGTGAATCCACATGAGATTTTCAGATTTTGGTGGCGCAGTGGCTTCAACACTAGGTTGATTTGTTGGTTGGTTATATAAATCTTCAGCCATAATTACTTTAGCTACTTGCTTAGAAACATCTAGCGTTAATAAGCTACTATGCAACTCGCCACGCATTGTATTTCTTACAAGGTGGTAGCGCTGCCAGCATGACTGCAAACTTTCGTCATATGATATAGCATCGACAATATGATCATTGTCAAACTCACCGTCCATAAGTAATGAAAGTTGCTCTTTCTGTTCTATTTGCATAGTAAATACCTTAAATTTATGACTAATGCTTTCAATTTGTTTGTAACTGTTAACTTGTTTGTAACCGTTAACTAAGTAATGGTTTAATTTTTTCATCAATTGCATCGCGTGCTCTAAAAATACGTGACCGCACTGTCCCTACAGGGGTATCCATAATTTTAGCGATTTCTTCATAGCTTAAACCGTCAATTTCGCGCAACATGATTGCCGTTTTTAAATCGTCGGGTAATGCCTCTATCGCAGCAAATACTGTTTTTTTCACTTCGTCTGAAAGCGCTAAATTTTCAGGATTATCGAGATCTCTCAATGAATCTGCACCTTCGTAACTTTCAGCATCGTTAGCATCAATATCTGATGCTGGAGGACGCCTTCCTTGAGACGCTAAGTAATTCTTTGCCGTATTAACCGCAATTCGATACAACCATGTGTAAAAAACACTTTCACCTTTAAAAAGGCTTAATGAACGGTATGCCTTTATAAAAGTATCTTGCACAACATCAGGAACTTCAGACGCTAATACATAACGAGAAACCAAATAAGCCAATTTGTTTTGATAACGAACAACAAGTAAATTAAAAGCGTTTTTGTCTCCCTTAAGAACGCGATCAACTAGTACTTGGTCTGTTACTTGCTCCCCCATTAAAGGCCATTCCTTATTGTGTTAATAACTGTCGTTCGGCCCAAATTTGCGCACACAAACAGTTAGATTCTTAAATTGAAAAAAAGTTCCCACTATTTTAATAGAAATTTAATTATTTTACTCATTAATTGTAAATATTTAATCTTTATATACTCAAAAATAAGTTTTTCTGAAGTTTTTTGACAACGATTACTGCAAATAAGATCGGGTTTCGATTTTTTTAATTAAGCGGAACGATCTCTCGCTCACCACGTTCATTATAAGTGATTTGATAAAATTGAGGTAGATTAAAATTAACCGAGCTACTGGTGGTAAACGTAAAACGATCGTCAGATAAAACATAAAATTCGTTGATATCTTTCACCATATTATCTCTTGAACCGTTGCAGTTACGATAAATTTCAACTTGATTATGTTCATTTAAGATGAAAAGATCAAAGCCCGAATCGGTATTTTCAAAGAAGAATTGAATAATCCCAGCATAAGCAACGCTATCAATTTCTTTCGGTAGTTCGTTAGTTTCGTCTAAAATATTCAGTGGCCTACCTTGTATTTTATTATTTGATACCGCGCCATAAAAATCAATTGCATTGTCAAATTGATGGCTTGATACACCTAGTCGTTCAAAAAACAGATA
This sequence comes from Gilliamella sp. Fer4-1, assembly GCF_001690515.1. NCBI lineage: Bacteria > Pseudomonadati > Pseudomonadota > Gammaproteobacteria > Orbales > Orbaceae > Gilliamella > Gilliamella sp. Fer4-1. The sequence continues at coordinate 4,826 of NZ_LZGZ01000155.1, forward strand.
CCAAGAAGCTCCTCCAACCCTTAATGGTTTGACTTGCGTTGAGTTGTTTTCAGTGGTGGTTAAGCGTAAATCAATACATTCATCCATTAGCTTTTTCATGTCTTGCTTGATTTCATTGCTTAGGTATTCACTATAACAAAAAATTTCGATTGAACTGGGCAAGTCAGCGTCTTTGTGCATACGATTTAACAAAGCCTTAATCGCTTCAAGCACCGATAGTGTACCACTAAAATGAAGTACGCGAATTTCATTCCATGAATTACGATAAAGAAGATCTATCGATCCCACCAAGCTCAGCTCATGCTGACCATAATTAAGCACGCTATTAGTTACTTGATCGTCTAATTCAATATTCACTGTTGGATCGTCTTCTAAATTTAAAATAATGGCTAAATGACGAATTTCACATGGTCCATATAACTGATCTTCAGTTGCTGTAGGTACATCAATAGGAAAATATTTTTTTAGATCCTCAATCAACTTATTAATTTTTGTGTTGTTTCGATTTTCTCCATCGCGATAATAAAAAGAGGTAGAATCAGCTATTAAGCCGTTAAAGTAACACCATCCTACTAGTTTTACTAAATATTTGCTGTATTCTAGATATTGATGACCAACAATTGATTTCAACATAGGTTTTTGATTATAAACATACCACCCAGATCGATTAATGCGGTCTTTAGCAACATGAATAAATGTTAATACCTCTTCTTGTAGATTATCAGATATATTAAGCTTTAAAGTGGTAATCTTGCCCGGCAGTACTTCAAAAGCAGCATAAAGCTTTCGTGTTAATATCGCCAAATCTTTAGGGCTAATCTGTGAGTCTAAATTATTACGCCGACCAAAATTAAGTAAATTTCGATAACCCGCCATCATGGTGTGTAACAAAATTTCGTGCATTTCTCGAACTTGTCCTATTTTCCATTTTTGGCAAGCATCTAATTTTGCAATTTGTTGTTTATTCCATCCCCAGCTTTTAACTAAGTCACTCAGTATAGCACGGCGCCAAGAAGGTGATTTCATTGAAATAGAGAGCTTTTCATTTATTTTTAAATAAAAACAGTTGCGAATTAACTCAAGTCGTTGCCAATCGTTAATTTCAATAAGATATTTACTGATTCTATCTAATAACATGTAATACGAATCTAGATACATTCCATTATGTATTTCACCCTTTTGAATAAATTCTCTCATTTGATAAGCAACTGGCTTATTTTGGGGATAGATCCATGAATATGCTTCTAATAACATAGTTTTAAGCACAGCTTTAAAAGGTGAATCAATGCTTTTATAAAGTTGCCACAAACTTGCACCAAAATACTCTTCAGCTGATAGATTTGTTAACGGGCCAAAATCAATCCACTGATCTCGTTCAATTAAATTAAGATCAACCATGGCGTTAACACATTCTTCATAAGTGGAGTAAATGACGTTATTCACAGTAAAGTTATGGGGCACCACAAACCACAACAAAAATTTGCCAGCTAATAAATTTGCGGAACGGTAAAACTCCTCAAGCAACAAAATGTGCTGTGCAGAACCACAATTTTCGCCCATTAAGCATTCATGATGTTTATTAATAAACCGATCGGCATCAACAACAAATAACGTCAATTTAACCTGCAACGTTGCGGCCCAATCTTCAATTAGGCGACATTTTAACTGTAAGAATTCTTTTTGTTGGTCAGTTAAACTATTTTCAATGCATATCCAAATATCAAGATCCGATTGAACCGACTGCCCCATAGAACAGGTGCTGCCCATTGAATATAAAGCTGATATTGCAGGAACACGAGTCACTTTAGTTTTATTTTTGGTGGGAGCAAAATTAAATTTATGTTTAAGTAGTTTTTTTGTATCAGTAGATAATTGATAACAAGCAATCCCTGAAGGTATATTACCTTCCATATATCCGGGTAATTCAGGAGTATGATAGTGAAAAAGAGCAGGAAGCAACAAAAATACTTGTTGAAATTCATCAGGCATGCCAATAAGAGCCCGTTCACGCTTTAGATTGGCAAGCTCTTCAAGTTCTTTTTTTATGTTATTGATATAATATTGCATAGCTTCAATTAGGTAAAACACGCGTATTAAACTAACGCATTTGGTAAATCTAGCATGTTATTAGTGCAAGGTAAATAGGGCTAAAATTTAATCTTAGAGTAAAACACATTAATATGATCACAATTGAAAATATAACTAAGCAAATCCAAAAAAAGCAGGCAACCAAATTTGTCGATAATAAAGCTGCGGTATTGTTACCAATCGTCGAGGTTAATCACCAATTGCATCTGTTATTTCAGGTCAGATCAGAAAAACTAAAATGGCAACCTGGCGATATCTGTTTTCCTGGTGGTCGGGTTGAATTGACTGCCCCCAATCCCGAATACACCGCCAAGCGTGAGACTGTTGAAGAATTAGGTATAGCCTACAATCAAATAACGATTTTAGGGCAATTACCTAAATTTATTGCAACATTAGGTATGATTATTTACCCATTTGTAGGCACAATAAACTCGCTAAATGATTTGCAACTAAACCATGACGAAGTAGAACAAATCTTTACCATTCCGGTTGAGTGGTTTATTCATAACCGCCCAATGAGTGCAACAATGTTTGTAGGGCATAAGCCTGCCGATGATTTCCCTTTTAATATCATTACTAACCGTTCACAAAGCTGGCAAAAACGATCCGAGCATCCCGTCTATTTTTATCAGTATCGTAATAGGGTTATTTGGGGGTTAACCGCTCAAATTCTTATGCGTTTCATCGAAACAATTCGTGAATAATCTATAGGGTAAATACAATTTTACAAAAGTAATCACAAGTTTAATCAGCAAAAAGTTAACACTTTTTTTAACAAATTATTTCATTTTAAGCAATTTGTGCTAGGCTCTATTCTATTTAATGAAAAGAGCTTGAGGATTATCACTGAACATCTTATAACTATAGATAGTTGTTTTACAATTCATTCAAACCAAAACAACTATTATATGTCTTAACACTTTTTACAAGTAGACAAGGACAAAACATTCTGGAGCTCCACAAGTTAGAACATTCTCAAAGCAACACTATATTAATATATCTGTAAATTAAATAAGCGTTAACAAAGTGATTTTCTATTTTAATAATTCAAAACGAAGGATTCAATCATGAAACGTTTTACCAAAACTTCTATTGCTTTAGCCGTACTATTATCTTTACCCGTTGCGAATCTTTACGCTGCTGAACCTTTAACAGCCAAAGAAAGCAGCCATTTAGTGCCATTGAAAGAAATTTCAGTGACTGGAAGTTACTTACAAGCCGATAACGCAGCTAAGGATATTTCACGTGCGGCCGACGAAGCGGGAGCTAAATATTACCACATTACTGCCATCGAAAGCCCAGCTAATGGCACTTCATCAGATCGCGCTATTGTTTATGCAAATATTTATCAATCTAATGCACCTATTGCCGTGCAGAAAGATGAAACCACCTATAATGGTGTAGTTTCTTATAATCGTTCAAAGGCGCTTTACTATTTACCATTTGAAATTGTTAAATTTAAAGGTAATTACAATAACACATCCGAAATCACTCAAGCAGCAAGTAAATTAGCCGCTGAGAAAAATGCTTATGCGTTTTATATCGATTCAATTTCGTCGGCTAATGCCAGCAGTCAAGCTGAAGATATCGAAGTTGCCTTATACAAACAAGATGCGCCAATCAGAGATTATATCGCTACAAATGCGATACAAGGTCAAGATGCTTACGAAATCAGTAGTGAAGCGTTTAAACATATGATCCCATTTAATACAATTAGCTTCCATGGTGTATTTAACAATACTGCAGAAATTAGTTCGGCTGCACAAAAACATGCTATCGCTAATGGCGCCCATTTTTATTACGTAAAAGAAGTATCAGCCAATCCTGCAAACACAGCGCAAACGGTGTTTGTAAGCCTATATAAATAAAGTCACAGTTTTCTAAAATAAGTTCTACATGAGCAATGTTTTTTGCTCATGTGGGCTTCACATCAAAAACGTTAATCTAAAACATTAACTTTCATGGTAATTGCTTAATTATTAATATCAATTTTTAACTAAAATCGGTCAGATATCCCAAATTAAGCATACAGATAACATTCTGCCAATCTCATTTAGCAAAGACAAATAGATAGCAATTAGGAATTTCAATCGAAAGATACACTTTTGCAATCAAAATGATCAAAGCATGGCTGGGGTACCAGGATTCGAACCTGGGCGTGGCGGGATCAAAACCCGCTGCCTTACCGCTTGGCTATACCCCACTATAGAAAACAAATATCGTACACAATATACGTTAGTGAGAACTAGAATAAATCTAGCACATCTACCAGTTCCATCTATATGCAATAGCATTAATGGAATCAGCATACTGGATATAAAACAGATTATAGAGTAAGATATCTTAAATATGCACACTGGAATGGCTGGGGTACCAGGATTCGAACCTGGGCGTGGCGGGATCAAAACCCGCTGCCTTACCGCTTGGCTATACCCCAATTAAAGGATAAACATTAAGATTAAATGGTGCGGGTGGAGAGACTTGAACTCACACACCTTGCGGCGCCAGAACCTAAATCTGGTGCGTCTACCAATTTCGCCACACCCGCACTGGATACTTCCGGTAAAAGTATTACCCAATCTTAATGGTGGCTACGACGGGATTCGAACCTGTGACCCCATCATTATGAGTGATGTGCTCTAACCAGCTGAGCTACGTAGCCATTCATTCGCAACGTCGTAACCAACATTGCGAGGCGCATTATGCTTGTGTTACGACAAATCGTCAACCCTTTTTTTAAGATATTTTGAAAAAAAGTTGCGATTGATTAAGATGCAATCAAATCCAGTTTATTAACGCTTCAATTCGCCTTTTTTGTAACTCGCAATGAATTTGTTTTCCAGTATAACCATCAGCAATAATGTGTTGCACGTTAACACCATTGGCGATGCTATAAGCTTCTTTTAAATAATTTGCTTGTGTAAACGATGTTGTTTTAGCGAAAGCTTGGCTTGCGATGATTAATTGATTTAGGTGCAAAGGGTTGCGCCATACATCAATGTTATTTAACAACGAAACAATTTGCTCAGCAGTGAGTGTCTGCGCTCTTTCAACATCGCCACGATATTGGCGAGTCATAATCGCAATTTTAGTATAGTTGTTGGGGGCTTTGATTTTTGCGCACAATGATTCGACCACAGACTTACTAGGCAACAGCCCACACAATACAGCAAAACGTATAGTTAAATCGTCAGTTAGTAGGGTTGATTTTTTTAGCGCATCAAGAATATCAGCTGATAGGCATAATAATGGAAACAACAACGTAAGCGCCCCACATTGCTCAAGTACTTGAAAATAGATTTGCGGATTTGAAGTTGACAATGCTTTTTCTGTTTCCTTCCATACGCGTTCTGGCGTTAAACAACTCACCTCACCAGCTGATACCATTTGTTTCATTAAATCTAAGGTTTGTGGCGCTACAGTAAAGTCTAATTGATGAAAACGCGCTGCAAAACGTGCAACTCGTAATATACGTAGCGGATCTTCTCGAAAAGCTGGTGAGACATGCCGTAAGATTTTATGTTTGATATCATCAACACCATGATAAGGATCGATAATATTGCCATTTTCATCCATGGCAATGGCGTTAATGGTTAAATCTCGGCGAATCAGATCTTGTTCTAATGTAATTTCTTTACTAAAATCACAAATAAATCCAGTATAACCTTTACCGGATTTTCGCTCAGTCCGAGCCAATGCGTATTCTTCTTTTGTTTTGGGGTGCAAAAATACTGGGAAATCTTTACCGACTTGTTGATATCCTAATGCCAAAAGCTCCTCTGGCGTAGCACCGACAACAACCCAGTCATGATCAACAACAGGCAGATGCAACAAACTATCGCGCACACTACCTCCAACAAGATAGATTGCACTCATCTATCGCATCCAACGATCTTTTTTGCGTCGACTAGGTATAATCCTTGGTAATATAAGCCCTAAAATAAGACCACCACCAGCTACAAGACCACCATAGGTGAACCAAGTTACAATAAGATCAAGGCGTTTATCATCCACTTGATTCAGCATTGATTCAATTCGCGTCCCCTGCTCTTTGAGCTGTTGTTCTAAAACTTCATTTTTACTTTGAAGTGTTTCAATTGTTTTTTCCGCTGATTGCAACTTTTGGATGTATTCATTGACCAATTTCTGTTGGTTCGCATCGGCGTTATCGGCTTTATCTTTATATTCTGCAAATTTTGCTTCTAACTCAGGAAAGCGTTCTTTATAGCTAGCTTGTTCGTTCAGTTTAGCCGTTTCTATCCAAGCAACACTACCATTATTAAGTTGAATACGACTGTATTTACCATCTACACTTTTTTCTAGCTCAATGACCTTTTCTCCAGCTTTAACTGCATTAGAAAACGCATACTGCGAACCAGGGCCTCGCCGCAAATAAATATCAACATCATCTGTCACATATTTGTCTATAGCGTAACTATTAAAAGCAATCGCAAAAAGCGAAAGTATTGTAATAACATTATGTTTTTTCATCATATTTACAACAATAACCTATAAATATTTACATAATAACATAAATAAATGGTAATTCGCATAATCATTTTATTTGTAAGTGGTTATCAATCTTAAAATAAAGTTAATATCCCCAGAAATGGAATTGGTTATATTTTGTGCTTTGCTAACCACCAAATAAGGAATTAAAGATACCCTTTAAGACACATAGCCATATGAATCACCGCCTCAACAATCGCAATATAGATGTCTATTTTCGTACGACACCTTAGCAGAGCTATATTATTTTGGTAAACGATTACAAAACTCACAACCACAAACAATTGACAAGTTGAGCCCAACTGAACCTAATTGTTGTATAAACGCCAATATGCCATCTACTCTGTGCCCAGAAGAAAGTTTAGGTAATTTTATGCACGTCAGGGCTTGAAAGTTACCAAAATAGTAAAGGCTGACTACCAATCTTTGCAATAAAAAAACTTTTTAAAACCGATAATGGCATACTATTATTAGCAAAGATTGTATTGCTAAACTGCATTAAACCAGTCACTTTATTTTAGATAAAAGAGGCATATTGTATATGCCAAAATACTTTAATCAATTTAGGTGAAAAACCATATTAAGTTAATCGATTTTCAGTGATATTGCTTATTTTTGAGTGAACACAAAAGCTCATGGCGTTTAGTGACTACTGGATTAAAGAATTCTTGCCTCACAAAACCCCAATAACCCATTATGGTTCTTCATAAAAAAATCGCCACGCACGAACATCACTTGCAAAAGTTGATTCACGTTTATATACCAGCTTTAGCTAAAAATAACGTAGGTCTACAGTAGGTCTACACCAGTAAACCGTTAACTTTTCATCTGAACTATATAAATAAGCGGTATTGAGCTAAACCTATAATAAAGTTCAGATGATAAGTTTTATATCATATCTATAAAATTACAATTAAAACCAGACTTCGGTTTGTACACCAAAACTAATTTGATGATCTTTACCATTAAAATCAAATTTACTGATATCATTTTGTAATGCCTCTATATAAGAAACATAAAAACGGATATCGGGTCGTGAAGACAAAATACTTTTTCCAACTTTGAACGAATGATAAAGCGTGGTTTTGTATCCTTCTTCAACATAAGTTTTATTTTTGACTTTGTTCTTTTGTCGAAAATAACCAAGCTCAACACCACTTTGATTATAAGTATCCCAGATATAAGCTGGTCTTATAGCTGATTTAAAGCTTGTAAAATCGGCATGTGGGCGGTTAAGATCGTAAGAGTAAACATCATTACCTGAAGTTAACGCCAAAGCATGAGCCACAATAATATCATTACTTAGATAAGCTTCCCCTTCTGATACAAAGCGATAAGCTTTACCTCCTGTATGCGTACCAATATAGTCATTATCTGAATTACTGGCAAATTCTGGATTATTCGTATTAATATTTGCTAACTGTGAAGCAACAGAATTGGTTGCTGTCTGCAATGTAAACTGATTAAATCCACCAAAAAATTTATTTTGACGCAAAACAAAACTACCAAGCCAAGCATTTTTTACAGATACATTATCTTGGATTTTAGATTTATTTGGAGCTGAATAACGAGCATTCACCCCAAGCGTTGCATCTTTCCATAATGGAATATCACGATAGCGAATTTCTAGCTCATTTAAATCAACTTCTTCTTTTTTATGTTGAATAATTTCATTGCCATTGCTATCTATTTTAGCTACTCCTTTTTTGCTCTTTACATTTACATCTGCTCTTACTAAAGCGACATCAAAAGCGCCGATACCGACTTTAAGATTTTCAACACCAATTCCCCCACCAGCTGGTGTTTTTTGGGTTTTCCAATCAAGCATTTGAATTTCATTATAAGGTAATGAGTGCTTACCAACCCATAATTTTGCATCAGGAAAACTTGGTACAAATCCTTTTGTTTCTAAATAAATATCTGAAAATTGCATAAGATTATCATCTTGAGTATTAAATAACCCCGCAGCTTTATTTGTCGCTACGTTTCCATCAATCATAACAATTGTATCAACACGTCTTCCATCTTGATCATAGATTTTTTGCTTAAAGACAAGATCATACCAACCGCCATATTCATTACCAAATCGACCTAATGCTCCTTCAGCATAATTCTTAGGTTTACCATTACTTGAAGTTGACCAGCCACCACGAAAATAACCATTATAAGAAAAACCGATTTCATCTTTAATATAGTCTTTAAATTCAGCTAAAGTAAATGATCTCTTTTCTGGTGGATTTTCACCTAGTACGGTGTCTGCTTTTGGTGTATTAACTAGCACAATTTGATTATTACTTATTTGTGCAGGATTACTAGGTGGCTGTTGCTTTGTAAGTACTGTTTTTTGGCTATTTTTAAGTGCTTTTTTCTGATTATTTATAACAATTTGTTGTTTTTGAAGATGATTATTTAACTGAGCGAGCTGTTTATTCGACTCAATCACTTGCTTTTTCAAATCATTAGACTCTTGACTAAGTGCTAATAATTTTTGTTCTAATAATGCAATTCTTGCTTCTAATTCATCTTGAGTAGCAGCAATAGCATTTGGTAAATAACATAAACAAAGCATCGTCATTAAAACAATTCGTTTTGGTTTTACTTTACATATTTTTTTTATTGAATATTTCATTTTTCTCTACTCATTATTTTAAAGAATAAATAAAATCTTTTAGATTTAAAACAAAAAAAAACCTAAAGGGTAGCCATTACTGCCCTTTAGGTTTTGCCCGCTATAGATCGGTAACAATCCAATACTTTTTAATAAGCAATTTTAATATAGCGAATAAAAACGATTGTTCAAAAACTAAATACTAATAGTGTGATTGATATCACATTAAAAATTATCATTTTATATACATATCGTGCAAAATACAGCCAGCAGCCTTTAAAAAATAGGAAGTGACAAAAACATTTAATAATATATAGATACCATTCTATACAGGCTAATTAGATCGTTGTTTTTCATCGGATGTAATGGATAAAAATTGTTGGGGGTGTGAGCATAACTATGATTAAAAATTATTATAAACAAGCCCTGCAAGTAGGAAATATATAAGTTTCCTTTTCATTGAAAATGGTAATTAATTATCTAGGAAGTATACGGCAAAAAGTATCTTTGATTTTTACTTTAGTCATAAATACACCTATTGAAAATTTTTATAAGTTGCAACATCTTGAAAGCATAGCACTAAAAATTGATGATGCAAATAAATTAAACAATGTTTTTCCCATCAAATAACTTATCAAGCTCTTCAATAAAGGCTTGTTCAGGTCGATGGTAAAAGACGCCATGTTCAGGCATGCCACGCAAAAACAGGTAATAAACACCGCCAAAATGCGTTTGGTATTGATAATTTGTTAAGCGATTTTTTAAAAAACGATGCAATGCTAAACAATAAAGTTGATATTGCAAATCATAGCGATGCTCACACATCACTTTTTCTAAAGCGGCTTGATGATAAGATTCAACGCACTTACCTAGCCAATTTGATTTGTAATCAACCACATAATATTTTCCTTCAAATTTAAAGACTAAATCAATAAATCCTTTTAACATGCCTTGTACAGCGTCAAAGTCTAACTTTGGGCATAATTTTGACAAATTATCATATCGTTTGCATAAGCTATCTAATTGCTGGCTAGTTACCGTTTTGCGTATAGGGAGATAAAATTGCAATTCATTAATATGTTGATCCAATAATACTTTTGATAAGATTAAATTTGGCTTATGCAGTTGTGTACCCAATACTTGCTGCATCCATTTAGTTATTACGCTATGCCATGCTGGTTCTAAATTTAGCTTTGTCAACATGTTATTGCATAATGCATCAAGGTTATCTGGCGTGACCTCTTCCATAATGCTATGCATTAATGTACCGACATATGCCCCTTTAGGAAAATGATGAATATCATATTGAAAATCAGCTGGCAGGGAACTGTTTGTGTCAAGTTGTGGTTCGTCCCAGTCATTAATAATATCAGGATGGTAAGCCAATATTTGATCATTATGTTTTTGTAATTCCGTGTAACTTGTGACCCGCCAATCACTTGAGATATTGCGTGAAAATACGTTAGCTGACAAAACTTGGTTTGGCAAAATTTGGGGAATATACTGCTTACACTCTACGGGTAATTGTACATCGACTAAATTAGCCATACGTTCAATTGATCTTAATTCACTATTTAATAAATAATTAATAGCAGATTGATTGGCCTTCAATGAGGCAAGACCAATGTAACAATGGTAAACAGAGCGCGTCATTGCAACATATAATAATCGTAAATCTTCAGCAAGTCGTTCGTTTTCTATTTGTTGTTTAATCTCGTCAGTTAACCGCCATACATAATTTAGCTGATAGTCATCATTTTTATCATGATAAAATTGGCTATCTGATATTCGACACAATGAAATAAATGGTAACCAAACAATCGGGAACTCCAATCCCTTTGATTTATGAATAGTAATAATCTTAACAAGGTTTTCATCACTTTCGAGGCGTTGCTGATGATTTTCTAAGTTAAGATCTGGGCTAGCTATTTGCTTTGTAAACCAACGAATTAACGCATGTGGGCTATCTAATTCATGTGATGCATCTTGTAGTAATTCCCCCAAATGCATTAAGTTGGTTAATATTCGCTCACCATCTTTGTGAGCTAATATGTTTTCAGCTAAATGACGTTTTTTCATCATTCGGCGTAACATAACTAACACACCATAATATTGCCAAATTGCTTGGTATTGTTTGAACTCTTCAACTAAACTTTCCCATTTGTCTTGATTGTCAGTGATTTGCTCTAGCTCAGTCATGGTTTGCCCTAGCAATGACGTCATCAACGCTAACCTTAGTGTTGCTTCGTTTTCAGGCATTAAAACAGCCTGTAGTAGATTCAATACATCTTTTGCCTCATTTGACGAAAAAACACTACTATGGTTTGATAGATAAACACTTTTAACACCACAATTAGCCAATTTTTGTTGAATAATTTCTGCTTCACGCCCAGTGCGTACTAAGATGGCAATATCAGCCGTTGTTACGGGGCGCTGTTGTTTTTCATTATCAATTAATATTGATGAGTTAGATAACAAAGTCACAATTTGATCAGCACAACAATTTGCCATGTGATTTTGATAATCTGTTTTGGTTGTAATTTCGTCAGGCAATAAATATGCCGTTAAGGCACCTATTTCTTGGTTATTAATTTGCAAAGACTTTTGTTGATTCTGCTTTGCTACATCCATAGGTAAAAAAGGAATATCTTCAAATATGAATGGATTATCGCAATTAGCAAACAATTGGTTAACAGCGTTAACCATTGCTGCCGACGAACGATGGTTTACATCCATGGTAAAATAATTTTCTCCTGCCGATTGTTTAGCTTTTAAATAAGTGAATATATCAGCGCCCCGAAAACTGTAAATTGCTTGCTTAGGATCGCCAATAAACAGTAAGCCTCGATCGGTCTGTTTGTTACCATAGATATGGTTAAAAATTTGATATTGCGCAGGATCGGTATCTTGGAATTCATCAATCAAGGCAACACAGTATTTTGAAGCTATACTTTTCGCTAATCGTGCACCTGTTTTTGCATGTAATGCGCGATTAAGTTGCCCAATAAGATCATCAAAGCTCATTTCGCCATTTTTAAGTTTCTCGTTGTAAAGATCTTTTTGAATCACACTGACGATATCTATTAAAATTTGGCTACGTAAATCAAACGATTGTTTGAATAAGCCGTCAATCTGATCAAAAACAAAATGGTATGGCGCATTCTTTCCTTCTTTCGTTTTTTCAATTAAAACCGATTGCTTAAACTTTTCGAGCTCATTAGGTAATTGGAAAGATTGAGTTGCATTATTTGCCCATGCTGAGACTTTAGTCACCCAATTAGGTAAATTTCGACGGCTATATGATTGTTTGCTGACACCTGATTGAGAAATGATATCGACTAACTCATCAACCGACGCTAGCCAAGACTGCTTAACATTTTCAATTTTCTCATAATTTATTTGATGAAACGCTTTAATTTTAGCTGTGATATCTGGATTTATCGGTTTATTGTCGTTTAAATCTAAGCCTAAATATGGGGTAATATCTTTCAATAATTCCGTTGGATCTTGCCATGTTGCAAGGACTAAATAGGCAAGCGATTTATCCAGTGGCGTAAAGTAGTGGCGCCAAAAGTCTTGTGTTACTCGCAATTTTAGTTGTGATTCATCTGAAACTAACTTTTGCTCAAATAACACGCCAGATTCAAACGCATGACTGGTGAGTATACGCTGGCAAAAACTATGGATAGTATAAATTGCCGCATCATCCATTGATTGTTGAGCAACGGTAAGTCGTTGCACCGCTAATTTTCGATCGTCAACTAATTCAATGAGTTGTTGATAAATAGGATCTTGATGTTGTCCTTCCAATAATCCAATTCGTAGTTCTTGTATATTTTTCCTTATTCGAAAACGTAGTTCTTGGGTCGCCGCTTTGGTAAAAGTAACCACCAGAATTTCGTTAACCTCTAAAGGTCTTGGGTAGCTATTTTGGCCAATGCCAAGTAATAACCTTAAGTAAATGAAGGTGAGTGAATAAGTTTTGCCTGTTCCAGCTGATGCTTCAATTAAAGCTCGACCAGTTAACGGCAAATCAAAAAGATTAAGTTTTTTTACTCCGCTTGATAAAACCATTCAAGTTTTCCTGCAGAGTCTAACGACAAATTAATACAAGCAATTGCCGCTGTAGGAAACATAGGAGGATTGATTTGCGGGCACAATTCATTAACTAAATATCCCACTAGCGGTAGATGTGATACCACTATTACATTTTCAGTTCCTTCAGCTAGCAACATCGTTAATATGCCAGCGACATGTGATGAGTTACCACCGGGCACTAAAAACTGATCAGTTTCAATCTTTGCAACATTAACATGTGATGATAATGCAGTAAATGTCTGTTGAGCACGTAAATAAGGGCTGACCAAACCAAGCTCAAATTGATAACCTTGCTCTTTAAGCCACATTCCAGCTTGATTCGACTGTTTTATGCCATAATTGGTTAAGGCTCTGCTAAAATCCGATGAAGCAGAAAACCCTGCTTCACCGTGTCTCATAATGCAAACTTTCATTTATAGTTAATTTTCATCTATAGTTAATTAACGTAATTTTAATTGAAAAATCATAGATTCTGCACCACAGCAAAAGGTAAATTTTACTGATAATTTAAATCCATCGTTAACTTTTTCAATATTGCTATCAATTTTGCATGGTTCTGTTTCAACATTTTTTGCAGCTTGTGTTAATGAAGCCAATTTAGCTTGAGCTTCTGATTCTGTTGCAAAAACGTGCTCATAACCAGCAGTACAATCTTCGTTGTCAATTATTGTACCAACATCCACACAACAACATGCTGCTGTTTCATTAGCTTTACATTTATTTAAGGAATTTGCCATGCTATACCTCTGTTTACCGTTTAATATTAGCAACAGTATACTCTCAATCCTAACTTAGGGCAAAACACTAACATTGTTTTATTTTAGTTTCTTTCTCAGAAAAATTTATGACTAATTCATTATGTCTATATTACTTATTTGCAATAACTAGGCAGCTAACCATACTTACCTCGTATTGATTAACTTTTGAAGTTATATTATTAATTTTTTAACTCAATATTACATGGCCTCAATATTGCATGGCATATAGGGCGAACGACTTTGCTAGTAGTTGTTCAAAATGAGAGGAGATAAATTTACCTCTGCCAGATGGCAGAGGTTAACATCATTAAAATTTAGGTGCTGAAGGGCGACCACGCTTTTTTGCAAATCCTTTATCAGATATATCAGATTTGCCACTTTTACGGCCTCGCTTTGCTTCAGCCGTTGTGCCAGTACATAGGCTCATTTTCATTGGTTGATTAAGAACTCTTACTTTTTCAAAATGTTTCAACATGTCTTTCGGCATGCCTTTTGGTAATTCAACAGTTGAATAAGTATCATAAAGTTTAATATTACCAATGTACCGACTACTAATATCAGCTTCATTGGCAATTGCTCCAACAATATGACGAACTTCAATACCGTTTTCTTTACCCACTTCAATGCGGTACATATCCATATCGCCAACATCTCGGCGCTCTCGACGTTTGGGTGATTCACGGTTATCACCACGCAACCGGCGCTCGCCTCCTCGGCTATCACGATCTCGCATTTCTCGTGCAGGTTTAAATACTGGATCTGGTGGTAAAATTAGTGGGCGTTCACCTTGCGCTAATTTTAATAAAGCAGTTGCAATTGTTTCTAAATCAGCTCCGCTATCAGATTGTATTTGTGCTAATAGATTTTGGTATTGGTCTAAATCGCTACTTTCAAGTTGTTTTCGGACTTGTTCAGTAAATTTAACTAAACGACGTTTTTCGAGTAGCTCTTTAGATGGTAATCCAACTTCTGGAATCGGTTTTTTAATAGTTTGTTCGATATTCTTAAGTAAA
>NZ_LZGZ01000156.1:0-6812 GCF_001690515.1 Gilliamella sp. Fer4-1
ATTCGGTGACAATATCCGCTCGTTTTTTGCCATTTTGGTATAACATTACCCTCTGTTTTTTAAATTCATTACTAAAACTGCGTTTTTCTCTTCTTGAAATGAGATTTGTCATTGTTGGTTCCTTTTGTTTTTTGGTTATCATAACAATGACCTTATTAAACTGGTACTAATTAGTGTAGCCTGTCCAAGGGATAATAAGCTGAAAAACAGGGTATTATTACATCCTGTGTGTCATACTAAAGTTCATGCGCTAAAGTTAGACGTATTGAAACCGACTTAGCAATAAGTTAATAGAAAGGCTTGAGCTGTATGCGGAGAAATTCGCTCGTACAGTTCTTAGGGGGCGGCGACACAGTAATGTGTCGTTGCTACCCGACTTTAGTCATTGATTACTTAATTAAAATAGCGCCCTTAAGGCGCTATTTTTTTATCAACGCTAAAATACTATTTGTGCCACTGTAATTAAATATGAATACGATGATAATAATTAAATATTATGGGTCATTATTCGATATAATTAAACGGAAATATAATTCGTATTGATTAATACAATTGGTGTAATTTAGTCATTATCAGGGTTAAAATGATTAAAAAAGCAATATGAGCAATGATTAGAGATTATCTATGGAACAACAAAACATAATTATGACAACAAAGTCGCCTATTATAGGTCGTATTCACTCTTTCGAATCTTTCGGTACTGTAGATGGTCCTGGGATTCGTTTTATTGTTTTTTTTCAGGGGTGCTTAATGCGCTGCTTGTATTGCCATAATCGCGATACGTGGGATTTAAAAGCAGGTCGAGAAGTTACCGTTGATGAGTTGATGAAAGAGATTGTTTCTTACAAAAGCTTCATTATGCCAAATGGTGGTGGTGTAACGGCCTCTGGTGGTGAAGCAACTTTACAAGCTGAATTTGTTACTCAATGGTTTAGAGCTTGCCATCAAGAGGGTATTAGTACCTGTTTAGATACTAATGGGTATGCTAGG
The DNA here is from genome assembly GCF_001690515.1 of Gilliamella sp. Fer4-1. Classification (NCBI taxonomy): domain Bacteria; kingdom Pseudomonadati; phylum Pseudomonadota; class Gammaproteobacteria; order Orbales; family Orbaceae; genus Gilliamella; species Gilliamella sp. Fer4-1. The sequence continues at coordinate 991 of NZ_LZGZ01000156.1, forward strand.
CAGCTCGATCATATAATGGATGAACTTTTAGAAGTCACTGATTTAGTGATGCTCGATTTAAAACAGGTCAATGATGAAATTCATCAAAAACTAGTTGGTGTGCCTAATAAACGTGTTCTAGAATTTGCTAAACATCTACAAAAAATTAACAAAAGAACTTGGATACGTTATGTGGTTGTACCAGGATGGACTGATGATGATGATTCCGCTCATTTACTCGGTAAATTCATTCAAGGAATGGATAATATTGAGCGCGTAGAATTATTAGCTTATCACAAATTAGGGGCTTATAAATGGGACACGCTTGGTGACGAATATAAATTGGCTGGCGTTGAGGCACCGCCAAGAGAAACCATGGACAGGATCCAAGGCATTTTAGAATCTTATGGCCATTATGTCACCTTCAGTAAATAAAATAAAAGGCATATGAATGATCATATGCCTTCCATCTGCGGTTTTCACCATATTATTTTTCGCTTTATTGCTCGTAAAACAAAAAGGCAACCTTCTAAAGCAAGAACACAAACTGACGACCAAATAAGCCCATATGAGACAATGTGTTCAGGCGAAATTGATTCATGTAAAAATAAGGCAGAGACAATAGTAAGTAATACTGGCTCTACATAGCCAAGTAAACCAAACAAACCCATTGGTAATAGTCGTCTTGCCATAAAATACATCGCAAATGCTAGTGCGGTTATTATGCCCAATATTGGAATATATAGATGGAAATGGATAAGATCATCAAGTATCTTGTTAACACGATGACTTATTAAAAAGTAGCCTAAGCAACCTAAGAAAATAAAAAAGAAGTCAGAAAATGTACCTGCAATACCTTCTATTTGCAACTTACGCCGAACCATGAAGTAAATAGGGTAACCTAATGCAATAACGGCAGTTTCCCATGAAAATGCTTGGGTCATATAGATTTCAATAATAACGCCTAATACCGCCAGTCCAACTGATATTTTTTGTAAAAAACTTAACTTTTCTTGGTAGACGAGCTGCCCAATAATTACCATGGTTAATGGTAATAAAAAATACCCTAGTGATGCCGATAATCCGTGCCCATTAAGGGGAGCCCAAATAAAAATCAACATTTGTATTGTTAGCAGTAATGAAGAGAATAATAGTCCAATAAGCAACGATGGTTGCTGCTTAATTCGTGTTAGTAGCATTGCAATTTCAGGCCACTGTTTTTCTATAGAAATAAGAACAATAATAGCAGGAAAAGAAGTTAATAATCGCCAACAGAAAATATCAATAACGGATAACGGTTGTAATAAAACAGGATAGTAATAAAGTAAACCAAAAAGGCATGACGCCAGTATCGAAAGTGTAATGCCTTTTATCATTTTTCCACCTTAATTAATAAAAAAATAGCGCTAATTATTAGCGCTATTGTATGTGTAATGTCCAGTTTTATCCGATAAACTCAACGCCATTCATATAAGGAATTAAGACGGATGGGATTTTAATTGTTCCATCTGCCTGTTGGTAGTTTTCCATAATGGCAACCAGTGTGCGACCAACCGCTAATCCTGAACCATTTAAAGTATGAACTAAATAAGTTTTATTATCGGCCTTATTACGGTAACGAGCTTGCATGCGACGTGCTTGGAAATCCCACATATTAGAGCAAGAAGAGATCTCACGATAAGTATTTTGCGCTGGAACCCAAACTTCAAGATCGTAAGTTTTACATGAACCAAAGCCCATATCGCCAGTGCATAACACAATTTTTCGATATGGTAATTCAAGTAATTGTAGAACTTTTTCCGCATGGGCAGTAAGTTCTTCTAATGCTTGCATAGATTCTTCAGGCTTAACAATTTGAACCAATTCGACTTTATCAAATTGATGCATACGAATTAATCCGCGAGTATCTTTACCATAAGATCCTGCTTCAGAGCGGAAGCACGGCGTATGTGCTGTCATTTTTAATGGTAATACGCTTTCATCAAGAATTTCATCACGCACGAGATTGGTTACAGGCACTTCAGCAGTTGGAATTAATGCATAATTGCTGCTTTCTGTTTCTTCATCTAGCGGTTTAGTATGAAATAAATCACCCGCAAACTTCGGCAATTGTCCTGTGCCAAAAAGCGTTGTCTGATTTACCAAATACGGCACATAAATCTCGGCATAACCATGTTGTTCAGTGTGCAAATCTAACATAAATTGAGTTATAGCTCGATGTAAGCGTGCTATTTGTGATTTCATCACGACAAAACGTGCACCGGTTAGCTTTACTCCTGCTGCGAAATCTAGCCCACCAAAGCGCTCGCCCAATGCAACATGATCTTGAATCGGGAAATCAAACGTTCGTGGGGTTCCAAAGCGAGAAATTTCTATATTGTCATTTTCATCTTTGCCATCAGGAACGGAGTCATCAGGAATATTAGGAATAGTAGAAGCTATATCTTTAATTTGGTTAAGTAAGATATCAAGCTCAGCTTTAGCGCTATTAAGTTTTTCACCAAGCTTATTCACTTCTTCACGTACAGCTGAGATATCCTCGCCTCGTGCTTTAGCTTCACCAATTGCCTTTGAGCGAGCATTACGCTCAGCTTGCAAATTCTCGGTTTCAACTTGTAATACTTTGCGTTTTTCTTCTAGTTGACGGATAGTATCAACATCTAATTTAAATCCACGGCGTGCTAATTTATTAGCAACAAGATCAAGTTCATTTCGGAGTAAATTCGGATCCAACATAAATAATGTCCATTATTATTAATTAAGTAATATTTTCACTTCATTATTATTCTAATATAGATAACAGAACATATAAATCAAAAAGTGGGTAATTACATATATTAAAATTTGTGAACTTAGTATACTAGAATTATATTGGTATTCAACCAAAATGGCGCACCCGAAGGGATTCGAACCCCTGACCGCTCGGTTCGAAGCCGAGTGCTCTATCCAGCTGAGCTACGGATGCATGTAAACTCATGAAAAAGTGGTGCATCCGAAGGGATTCGAACCCCTGACCGCCCGGTTCGTAGCCGGGTACTCTATCCAGCTGAGCTACGGATGCATTTTGAATTTATTAAAATGGTGCATCCGAAGGGATTCGAACCCCTGACCGCCCGGTTCGTAGCCGGGTACTCTATCCAGCTGAGCTACGGATGCATATTTTAATTTCAAATGGCGGTGAGAGAGGGATTCGAACCCTCGATGCAGCTTTTGACCGCATACTCCCTTAGCAGGGGAGCGCCTTCAGCCTCTCGGCCATCTCACCGAAACATTATGATTTCGCTTTAGCAACAAAATCATAATGTGTGGCGCACATATTACGGTTTACAAAAAATAAGTCAAACATTTTTTTGTTTATGTGCGCTTAATTGTTTATTTCCTACCCAATATCACCCCATTGGCTTGGATAATTCATCATTTGTCTCTTTTGACTGATGAATCTTGTTATATATCTCTTCCCTATGAATTGAAACTTCTTTAGGGGCATTGATACCAATTCTGACTTGATTACCTTTAACACCTAAAATAGTAATGACTACATCATCACCAATAATTAGTGTTTCACCTACTCTCCTAGTTAAAATTAACATTCGATCTCCTAATATCAGTTAAGTATATATCTAAACAATTTTTAAGATATAGCTTCGCTAGCCTTCTATCAGTAAGATAAAATTTTGCAGAAAAAACTCTAATATTTAACTAATAAATAATCGAGCATATCTGGACTAACTTGCCTGTAATTTATTACTGATTTCCTTTTTTACAGAAGATAACGCTTCTGGTAACGCTGAAAGATCCATTCCACCTGCTTGAGCAAAATCAGGTCGCCCACCACCTTTACCACCTACCTTTAACGCTAATTGAGAAACTAATTCACCAGCTTTAACTACACCGATTAAATCATTGGTGACTCCAGCAGCTAAATTGATTTTGCCATCATTAACGGCCGCTAAAACAATTACGCCTGTTTTCAATTGATTTTTTAGATCGTCAATCATAGTGCGCAATAATTTTGCTTCGACATTATCAAGTTTAGCAATTAGTAAATTTGTACTATTGATTTTTTCGCATTGATTAAGCAATTGCGCACTATCTTGGCTCGCTTTTTGTGCTTTTAATTGCTCAATTATTTTTTCAAGCTGTTTAGTTTGTTCAAACAGTTGCTCAATACGGTTTAAAACAGCAGACTTATCGCTTTTAACTACTTGTCCAATCTGAGTTAATAAATTAGACTCATGATGGATCAGATCCATTGCATTTTGTCCTGAGGTTGCCTCAATACGGCGCACGCCAGATGCGATACTTGATTCGGATATTATTTTAAATAAACCAATATCACCCGTTCTATCTACATGAGTACCACCACAAAGCTCAATTGAAAAATCACCCATTGTAAGAACTCTAACAATATCTTCATATTTTTCACCAAATAAAGCCATAGCGCCTTTATCTTTGGCTTTATCAATTGGCATTAGTTCAATCTCTACAGGTAAATTGTGGCGAATCTGTTGATTAACCAAATTCTCTATCTCAATAATTTGTTCTGGCGTAATAGCTTGATTATGCGAAAAGTCAAAACGCAGATAACTATCATTAACTAAAGACCCTTTTTGATGAACATGATTACCTAAAACATGTTGCAACGCAGCTTGTAACAAATGTGTAGCTGAATGATTACGACGAATACGCTCACGTAACTCCACATCAATTGCAGCAGTAACATTATCGCCAACTTTTAAAGAACCTTTAATTATTTTACCTATATGACCAATACTTTTGCCGTATTTTTGACTATCTAAAACAGTAAATTCAACATTTGCTGCTGTTAATAATCCTTTATCGCCAATTTGACCACCAGACTCGCCATAAAATGGTGTCTTATCTAAAATGACAATAGCATCATCGCCAGAATTAACACTTTCAACTTTTTGACCATCTTTAAATATAGCGATAACTTTTCCTGATGATTCTGTTTCTTGGTAGCCTAAAAATTCTGTTTTATCATCAAGTTTGATAACATTACTATAATCAACATTAAAAGAGCTTGATTCACGGGCTCGCTTACGTTGCTCTTCCATGCATAAATTAAAGCCAATTTCATCAACAGTAATATTTTTTTCACGACATACATCAGCAGTTAAATCTAAAGGAAAACCGTAAGTATCGTAAAGTTTAAATGCAATATCTCCAGGTAAAATGTTTCCCGTTATTTTAGTTAATTCTTGATCAAGTAAAAACAATCCTCGTTCTAGTGTCTTTAAAAATTGCTCTTCCTCAATTTTGAGTGCGTCTTCGACCAACTTCTGGTTTTGTCCTAATTCAATTGCAGCACTTCCCATTACTTCAATTAATGGTTTAACAAGTTTATAGAAGAAAATATCTTTGGCGCCTAACATATGTCCATGGCGTACAGCACGTCGAATAATACGGCGTAATACATAACCACGACCTTCATTAGATGGAAGTACACCATCAGAAATTAAAAATGCGCAAGATCGAATATGATCGGCAATGACTCGTAAAGATTTACTTTCCAAATCTTTAGTTTGAATAATTTTAGCTACATCGTGAATTAATTTTTTAAATAAATCAATTTCATAATTAGAATTAACATGCTGAAGCACCGCTGCAATACGCTCAAGCCCCATACCTGTATCAACTGATGGCTTAGGCAATAGTTCCATTGTACCGTCAGGGCATCGGTTAAATTGCATAAAGACAATATTCCAAATTTCTATATATCGGTCACCATCTTCTTCAGCGCTTCCAGGAGGGCCACCCCAAAGATGATCGCCATGATCATAGAAAATTTCAGTACAAGGACCACAAGGACCTGTATCGCC
>NZ_LZGZ01000157.1:0-4348 GCF_001690515.1 Gilliamella sp. Fer4-1
CAATACGTTTAACCAATTTATGATCTGGATTGATTTCAAACGTATATTTGATTTCTGGCGCTTTTTGACCTGCAGCAGCAAACAATTTAGCCATTTGTGTACTCATTTCGTCAGCGGCTGTGGTGACAATTGCAGGTGTATCAGTTAACCGATGAGTTAATTTAACGTCTTTCACCTTATCGCCTAATGTGTTTTTGACTCGTTCAATAAATGGCTCAAGTTCTTTTTCAACTTGTTTTTGCTCTTCTGTATCTTGATCGGCAAGCTTTTCAATAGATTCGTCGGATTTACTGATTGATTGGAATTGTTTACCATCAAATTCCGTTAAATTGCTCATCATCCATTCATCAATGCGATCAGATAATAATAATACTTCAATACCTTTTTTGTGGAATAGCTCAAGATGAGGACTATTTTTTGCCGCACCATAGCTATCAGCGGTAATGTAATAGATCTTCTCTTGACCTTCTTGCATACGGCTAATGTAATCTTCTAGTGACACCGTTTGCACATCGCTATCGGTATGCGTTGAAGCAAAGCGAAGTAATTTAGCGATTGCATCACGGTTTGCAAAGTCTTCACCAGTACCTTCTTTTAATACTAAGCCAAATTCACTCCAAAATTGTTGATATTGTTCTTTGTCGTCTTTAGCCAGTTTTTCAAGCATTTGTAACACACGCTTAGTACATGCATTACGCAAGTTTTGTGTGATTTTGTTATCTTGCAAAATTTCACGCGATACATTTAATGGAAGATCGTTTGAATCAATTAAACCTTTTACAAAGCGTAAATAATTAGGCATAAATTGTTCGGCATCATCCATAATAAATACACGTTGTACGTAAAGCTTTAAGCCGTGTTTATTATCACGATTCCACAAATCCCAAGGCGCTTTCGCAGGAATATAAAGTAAGCTGGTATACTCTTGCTTACCTTCAACGCGATTATGACTCCAGCTTATTGGATCGGCAAAATCATGCGATAAATGTTTATAAAACTCTTTATATTCGTCATCGGTCACCTCAGATTTGCTACGAGTCCAAAGTGCTTGAGCTTTATTGACTTTTTCCCATTTCACTTCTTTGCTTTCTTCGTCAGTGGTTTGCACTTCAACAGGGAGTGAAATGTGATCAGAATATTTGCTAATAATAGAACGCAAACGCCAATCGTCTAAAAACTCTTTTTCGTCTTCTTTTAAGTGTAAAGTGATTTCGGTACCACGAGTTTCTTTATTATCATCAGAGATGGTATATTCACCTTCACCAGCAGATTCCCACATAACCGCTTCGTCAGCTTTGGCTGTGGCTGCGCGCGTTCTCACTGTAACTTTGTCAGCAACAATAAAGGCTGAATAAAATCCAACACCAAATTGACCAATGAGTTGGCTATCTTTTGCTTGATCGCTACCAATTGATTCCAAAAATGCTTTAGTACCTGATTTAGCAATAGTCCCTAAATTTTCAATCACTTCATCGCGGGTCATACCAATGCCATTATCAGCAATGGTTAATGTGCCAGCTTCTTTATTAGTAGAAATGCGCACACCCAGTTCACCATCACCAGCATATAGGTCTGGGTTTTCAAGCGCTTTAAAACGTAATTTATCGGCTGCATCAGATGCGTTTGAAATGAGTTCTCTTAAAAAAATCTCTTTATTTGAATATAAAGAGTGAATCATTAAATGTAGAATTTGTTTAACTTCAGATTGAAATCCACGAGTTTCAGTACCTTGCTTACTCATTGACTAGTTCCTCTATCATATTTAGTCATTTCAATTAATGCTAATGGCGAAAATGAATTTGTTATCAACTAACTTTTTCATTTCGCCAGCTAATTAGCTCATCGCTAGTTAGTATTAATTGAATAAATTAACATAATGGTTTGATTTATTGATGTATTGCTATATGGGAATAAAAAAACAGATTTCAATAGAAAATGTCAAATTTATTCATTAGTTGGTTGTTTTTTGTTAAACAATTTTATTAAAAACATTTTTAATAAAAAGAAAAAAGCCTTGAATATATCAAGGCTTTTAACTGGAGTTATAATGTCTTTTTAGACAAATCCATAAACCAAAATTATGATAACAGCTACTGGCACAACATAACGAGTTAGTGCTGTCCAAATGTTAAACCAGAAATCGTTTAAATTTAACTCTTCGCGAATGCGTTTTTGATTCATCATCCACGCGCCAAATACAACCGTGCCTAATCCAGTAACTGGTAACATGATTTTACTGGTTAGGTAATCAAGTAAATCAAAAATATTTTTACCAAATAGTTTTACTTCGGCCCATTCATTAAACGATAAAATACAAGCGATACCTAATGCCCAGATAACTAGGCTACTTAAAATCGTTGCTGACTTTCTGCCTAATGGTGTTTTTTCTTCTAATAATTCAACCGTTGGTTCAAGTAATGAAATAGAAGAAGTTAGTGCTGCAAAAGTTAGGAAGATAAAGAAAAATACCCCTAAAATAGTGCCACCAGCCATATTTCCAAATGCAATTGGTAGGGTAACAAAAATAAGCCCAGGTCCTTCACCTGCTTGTAAACCATTTGCAAAAACTAGTGGAAATATAGCCATACCTGATAGCATTGCGACAATAACATCTAAAATTACCACTGTGCGAGCGGTAGATAGTAGGTTAACCTCTTTTCCTAAGTATGAGCCATAAGCCATCATAATGCCCATACCTAAAGATAAGCTAAAAAATGCATGCCCAAGAGCGGCTAACATAGCAGTGCCATTAATAGCCGAAAAGTCTGGCGTGAATAAAAATCTAAATGCCTCACCAAAAGATGAACCACTGACATAGGCTGCGTATCCAACTAATACTAACAACAAGATACCTAGTCCAGGCATCATAATTTTACACGCTCGTTCTAAACCAGCACCAACGCCCAGTGCTACAATAAATGCGGTAGCAGCCATAAATACAGTGTGCCAAGTTAATAAATGGCTCACATTGCCAAGGAAGTTACTAAAAATTTGTTCTGTAACTTTGCCATTGGCGCCTTCAAAAATCCCTTGACCAGCTAAAATAATGTAATCGGTCGCCCAACCACCAATAACACTATAAAATGATAGGATTAAAAATGATCCTACTACGCCAATAATACCAACCCAATGCCATGATTTAGAACGATTTTCAGAAACAGCAACATCTTCCATGGTATGAATTGGATTTTTTTGTCCACGACGACCGATTAGCCATTCTAAAACTAAAATCGGCAAGCCAATAACAAACATAAAAATCAAATAAGTGAGCACAAATGCTGAGCCCCCCATTTCACCTGCCATATATGGAAATTTCCAAATGTTACCCAACCCAACAGCAGAACCAGCCGCAGCAAGCATAAATCCCATGCGCGAGCTCCATTGTGAGTGATTTTCCTTCATAGTACCCGTACTCATGAATATTTTTTTCCTTTATTCTTAATTGGTTAATCCTAGTATAAGCTAATGCTTAAAAACGTTTTTATTAGAGATAAGGTGTTAAATCATGCCATGAAATAAGCATGGAAACAAGAAATCATTAAAACTATTAATATAAATAACAATTTGACTATTAAATTTTATAGTAGCTTGAATTCAATTTGTGACAAGCTACTAACTAAATATTAACAGCAGGGTAAATTTATATTTTGCTCTTTTATTGATAGTAGTGATGCCTTAAAATATATGATTATGAATTTAGGCTGTGCTTTATAGGAAAAGTTATCATGTCACAAAATGTTGATTTTAATGAAATAAATAAATTTTCACAATTAGCTGCTCAGTGGTGGGATCTTGATGGTAAATGTAAACCTTTGCATATTATCAACCCATTACGTGTTAATTATATACAACAACATTGTGGATTATTAGAGCAAAAAGCGGTATTAGATGTAGGATGTGGTGGCGGTATTTTATCTGAAAGCTTAGCGAAACTGGGTGCTAATGTGACAGCCATTGATCTTGCTGATGAGTCACTCGCTGTGGCAAAACTGCATGCTGCGCAAAATGGTTTATCTATTGCCTATGAAAAACAGACTGTAGAACAGCATGCAGAGCAAAACCCTATGCAATACGATATTGTAACGTGTATGGAGCTGTTAGAACACGTCCCCGATCCATTTTCAATTATTGATGCTTGTGCAAAATTGCTTAAACCAGGGGGTAAATTATTTTTATCGACGATTAACCGTAATCATAAGGCAAAATTGCTATTGATTTATGGAGCAGAATATATTGCTCGGCTAGTACCTAAAGGCACACATGATTTTAATCGCTTTATTCGTCCCTCAGAATTAATGTCGCTTGTTGAGCAAGCAGGTTTCACTGTTGGTGATGTAATAGGCATGGA
>NZ_LZGZ01000158.1:0-882 GCF_001690515.1 Gilliamella sp. Fer4-1
TTATCATAATGATGACAGTAACCTTTTTAGCATCAGCAACCGAAAAAATAACGGTATTCGCTGCTTCGTCATTGACTGATTCTATACAGAATATCGCTGCTATTTATAAAGTTGAACATGAAGATACCGATATTGTGTTTTCATTTGCTTCATCATCAGTATTAGCTAAACAAATTGAACAAGGTGCACCTGCTGATATCTTTATGTCAGCGGATCAAAAGTGGATGACTTACCTTATTGAACATAACGTAGCTAAAAATAAACAAGATCTTTTGAAAAACACATTGGTTCTTATTGCTCCCAAGCAATCGAAATTAAATCATGTTGTTATTAATACTCAAACTGACTGGGAAGCAATTTTACCTAAAGGGGGAAAAATAGCCATTGGCGATCCAGATCATGTTCCTGCTGGGCTTTACGCCAAAGAATCCTTAACCAACTTAGGAATATTTAATAAATTGTCACCACAATTTGCTCCTGCTAGCAATGTACGTGACGCATTGATGTTAGTCGAGCGTAATGAAGCTACGCTTGGTATTGTCTATAGCACAGATGCAAAGGTAAGCGATAAGGTAAAAATTATTGGGACATTCCCTATGGATACTTTTAAGCCTATAGAATATCCCATTACCTTATTGAATCCCAAAGCAAACGATTTTTATCAATATTTAAATTCGCCACAAGCTAAAGCCATTTTTAAACAATACGGTTTTATAATAAAATAATTTATCGCCAAGTGTATTTTGAAATATGTTATTAAGTGAATTTGAATGGCAAACTTTATTACTTAGTTTAAAGATAGCTACTTCGGCAATTGGGTTTAGCTTACCAATAGGAATTTTAACTGCTTGGGTATTAGCCCGCTGTCAATTTTTTGGTAAA
>NZ_LZGZ01000159.1:0-1905 GCF_001690515.1 Gilliamella sp. Fer4-1
AGTCTCTATTCAAAAAATATCAATATATTTATTTTTAGAGAATATAAAAGGTAAGATAAAGTGATCAGACAATACTCTCAATAAAATGAACTTTATTGAGAGTTATAACATGCTATTTTCTAGTTGGCTTTTTAGCTGTCGCTTGACGAGGCACGTGGGATGCTCTAGACAAATTGGTCAATTTAACCCGCTTAGGTCTTATTATACGTTTGTCTGACGATGATCCCGTTGTAAAGCTTTTGGTTTCTGGCGGTAATCCAACAAGTTCACGTAGATAATTCACAGAGTCTATGCCTAATTCCATCCACGTTCCACGTGACAGCCCTTTAGGTAAAGTGATATTGCCATAACGAATACGCAGCAATCGGCTAACTTGTACTTCAATAGCTTCCCACATTCTGCGAACTTCTCGATTGCGACCTTCAGTGATAACCACATTAAACCATTGGTTAAGTCCATCACCACCTTGTGCTTTAATTGATTGAAATGAAGCAGGGCCATCTTCGAGTTGTACCCCTTTACGAAGTTGGTTAATCTGTTGATCAGTCACATTACCAAATACGCGAACAGCATACTCACGCTCAATTTCATGCCGTGGATGCATTAAGCGATTAGCCAGTTCACCATCAGTGGTAAATAATAGTAAGCCAGAAGTATTGATATCAAGTCTACCAATATTAATCCAGCGAGCATTTTTTAAGCGAGGTAACCGTTCAAAAACCGTTGCTCGCCCCTGTGGATCGTTACGTGAACAGATTTCACCTTCTGGTTTATAATAAGCAAGGACTCGGCAAACTTCTTTTTCTTTACTTCTAAGCTGAACCAGATGCCCATTAATACGTATTTTAGGATTAGCATTAACATCAACGCGATCGCCTAACGTAGCAATTTTACCATCCACACTAATTTTACCTGCTGCAATCATTGCCTCAATTTCACGGCGCGATCCATTTCCTAAATTAGCTAATACCTTTTGTAGTTTTTCAGTATTATCAGGTGGCAAATTTTTACGAGCTACGGTTGCTGGGCAAAACGCTTTCGTTTTTTTATTGGATTGATTATCTTTTTCATTGATTTTATTGTTTTTTTTACTAACTTGTGAAAATGTAGATCTGCTATGTTTCATATTATCCTCGCTGTTACCTTCTCAGGTATCATTTTATCTATTTATACTATTGTCGAAATATCGACAATAAAAAATGGTTGCTTATTCAAATGGTTTAGTGTCACCACTTCCTTTACGTATAATTTCGGGATAGTCATTAGTTAAGTCAATTACGCTGGTTGGTTGCTGGCTAATATAACCGCCGTGTACAATTGCATCGAGCTGATGGCCTATTTTATCCTCTATCTCGTCGGGATCTGATTGTGCCTGATCATCATTAGGTAAAATCAGCGTAGTGGTCATTAATGGCTGCCCTAATAATTCAAGTAGTGCTAAATCAATTTTATCATCTGGAATTCGTAATCCTATTGTTTTACGCTTTTCATTCAATAATCGGCGTGGTACTTCTTTGCTAGCTTGTAAAATAAAGACATATTTTCCTGGTGTATTATTTTTTAATAACCGAAAAGTGGTATTATCCACATAAGCATAACAAGACAGTTCAGAAAGGTCACTGCACATTAACGTAAAATGATGACGCTTATCAAGTTGGCGGATTTGACAAATACGATCAACACCTTGTTTATTATCAAGCAAGCACCCTAGTGAATAACCCGAATCGGTTGGAAAAGCGATAACACCACCATCATTTAATATATTAACAACTTGCTCTAATAGCCGTTTTTGGGGGTTATCAGGGTGAATATAAAAAGTTTGGCTCATAATTGTTCTATATCAATATAATTTTAATGTTGAAGATGATACCATCAAGTATTTGATGGAACGTAAATATCAAACCT
>NZ_LZGZ01000160.1:0-9878 GCF_001690515.1 Gilliamella sp. Fer4-1
CTATAATAATAATTATAACAAATTGAGTGGCCCAAATATTTTCTCTAGCTTAATATAAAAATTATTAATGATATCTTCTTCCGACTTGTTGTAATAAAAATAAAAATCTTCAATAAATAAAGATACATCGCTATTTACAAATCTTTTAACATCATGACGACGTTTCAATCTATATGAGTCTAACCGATAACCAAAACCTCTAAAATCTTTGTCTCCTTTATAGATTTCTAATTTAAATTCTTCGTAATGCTCATCTTTACTTAATTCATAAATGATCGTTTTTATTAATTCATATTTTTTTATCTTTGCCATTTTAATTTTTTCCAGTGTTTATTTGAGTATTACAAGATACTAAGCAACACGACTCAACTTTTCTTTAACCTATATCAATTTATATAGTAATTATAATTAATTGAGAGAGCTAACATTTTTCTCTAATTCATTATAAAAAATATTAATGATATCTTCTTCTGATTCATTATAATTAATTAAATTAAGATTGAAATTATTATCTGGACTAAACATAAATTCATCGCACTTTGCAAGACCTCCTTTATAATTAGCTCGCATTCGATAGAGTTCCTTTCTATAGACGATGCCTTTAAATACGTTTTCCCTTCTATATATTTCTAATCGATATTCTATGGAACCTTCATCGGTATCTACCTCATATATCATCGTTTTTATTAATTTATCTTGTTTTATTTTAGCCAATTCAAATTTTTCTACTTTTGTCATTTAATTTCTCCATTATTGACAATCACGCGTAAGATTTTCTTAATTCTTATCAACTTATACAGTAATCTCCCTTTATTTCTGTGCGAAATATAGAGAGATCGATTTAACTAAAAATAACAATTCTTTGATTGATTATAATTAACATACTCATACTGAAAAAATAAGCATACCTTAATTTTTCGCTCATGATAAATTTATAATCTATAGAATTATCACCCTTCTAATTTATGTTCGTTTTAATTATTATCTTACTCATTGTGTAAGTTAATTATTTTTTCCAACATTTAGTACAATAACAATGCCTTGGATAAGCATGTCTAGGAGTCAATGCTTTTGCTTTATTTTTTGCTGCATTACAAGCCTCATACTCAGAACTTCCTCTATGAGCCCCTCGTACTCTTTCAGAAATTTTACCATCTAATTTATGATCAATCGCTTGAAGATCACACTTTGCTTCACAAAACCACTTGCCCTTACCTTCAATCTTATCTTTCTTATCTTTGCTTTTCTTGGTAGTGGTAGATATAGAAGCTGATGGACAGAAAGCATGACCATTATTTAATGAATCATAGGTATTTGATGAACCATAGTTATATTCCTCTAACAATTTAATGTTATTTGATACTCCATAAGCTATAGCGCCTCCCACAACTGCAACACATTGTGGGTTTGCCAAACATGCCCTTATGCTACCCAAAATGAAATAGACTACTGGATGTTTCCCTAAGGGATCTCGATATAAAAGCGGATTGCCACTGGCATAACTAAAGGTATTTATTCCGCCATTTAAGCCTATCGGATCGCTTTGGATATAACGCCCTATTTTAGGATTATAATCCCTAAAATAATTATAAGAAAGTCCCGTTTCTTGATCATAATATTGCCCAGGAAAACGTAAATTTAAGGTAATTTGGTTATTAGGATCTAATACCGCATTACCAAAAGCGTCACTGTGCATTTTCCATGTTTGTTGGCCTTGATTGTTAATGGCCAGTTGTGGCGTACCTAAATGATCCGTAATGAGATAATGGTAAGACGCAGTTTGTAGCGTCTGGTTAGCTGCAGTTAAACTTGCCTGCCACAATGGGCTTGTTCCCCATTCGGTATCAGGTACCCAACCATAGGCAACCGTCATCTGACCACGATGGTCTAATTCAGCAATCAGACCTTCATTTGTATAAATAAAATAGGTGATATCACCATTAATGGTTTTACTGATACGACGACCAAAAGGATCATATTGATAAGTCGCCAGTTCAGTTGTTTCATCGTTAACGCTGATAAGGCGCTCTGCTGCATTATAGTGATAGCTTAATTTTTTATCTGCACTCACTTCAGTGGCTAACTGACCATTAGGCGTATAAGTCAAGGTGGTTTGACTAGCGCCTTCGCCCCATTTGATTAGCTGATTAAATTTATTGTATTGCCACTCGCCTAATTGTTGCGCACTACCGATGCGATTACCAATCGCATCGTAGCTATAAGACTCTACAGTAAGCCCATTCTTTTGTAGTTCAATATTAGGTTTAGCAAGGATAAGCCGGTCTAATAAGTCATATTGGTAATTGTTTTCCCCGTTTTCTGTTGCGATACGGGTTATATTACTTACCTTATCATAGCTATATTGACGATTTAATAATGTTTTGCGATTCGCCGTTAACCCTATTAGTAAAGGGCGCTGTAATGAATCATACTGCTTAGTTTGCGTTGCATTAGGATAAGTCACTTTAGATGGCATAAACCAGTGGTAATCACTCCACTTAATCACTTCGCCATTAGCCAGTGTTGCCTGTTTTAGTTGTTTTTTATCATATCCATAGGTTATTTTAGTATTATCAGGATAGCTAATAGAAGCTAAATTCCCCTCTTGATCATAAGCATACTGCAAAGTCTTAGTAATACTATCTGCACCTGTGCCATAAGTAATCGTTTCTTGAGTTACTCGACCAAGTTTATCGCGCTGATAAATAAAGTGGGAATGGGTGTCACCAGTTTGTAGTATATCAATTAATTGATTAGCCTGATTATAGCTATAAGCGACAACCTGACTTGAAGTTGTTTGACCTTTTTCAATATAACTTTGTTTTATCAGATTTCCTGCCGCATCGTATTGGTATTGAATACGGTTGCCATTTGCTTGTTTTTTCTCGATTAATTGATTTGCTTGGTTATAGCTATACTCAACCTCATTTCCTAATGCCTTGGTTTCTTTTATAAGATTATTATTTTTGTCATATTCAAATGTGTATTGGTTATCATTTGCATCGGTGACTTGCGTTATATTGCCTAATAAATCTGACAGATAACGGGTTTCATAACCTAAAGCATCTATAGATTTTACTATTTCCCCTAGAGCATTATATTCTGTTTGTGAGACCCGATTCGCTGCATCAATAACACTGATCATTAATCCTAATTGATCATAAATACGATGATTGGTTAATGTAGTATCCTTATCTAATTGCTGATTAATCTCAGTGACTTTATCTAAAGCATTATAATTATATGTCTCAGTAAAGGTTGGATAAATAACTTTAGCTAATAAACCCGCTAAATTAGAACCTTTTTCACCATATTCATAAGTTAAGATATTCCCTGCAACATCTACTTCCTGTATGAGTTTATCATCGGTATTATACGTTTGTTGAGTGACTAACCCCGTTGGGCTAATGGTTTTGATTAGGCGATATAAGTTATCATACTGGTAAGTAGTGGTTTGATTGAGCGCATCAACGACTTTTGTTTCATAACCGTTCTGATTAAAACTGTAACTATATTGGGTCTTATTACCCAACGCATCGACGACTTTGATCAATCTCCCCATTGCATCGTTCGACAAAGATACATTATGATTAAGTGGATCAATAGATTCCGTAAGATAACCCGCTAAATTGTAGTTAAACTGCCATAGTTGTTGTAGTGGGTTTTTTACTGTTTTTACTTGTCCCTGAATATTATAAGTGTATTGTGATTGATAGCCATTACCATCAGTATATGTTGCTATATTGCCATAGCGGTCATAAGTTTGTTGCAATTTAATCGCTTTATCGCCACCACTAATAGTCGCGTCAATTTGTTGACCATAATTGTCATAATTAAAGCTTATAATACGTTGTTCGGGTTTACCTACCGCATATACAACTTCGATAGGATGACCAAAAGCATCGTACTGAAAGTTAATTACATCGCCTTTAGCATTCGTGATTTTTATTGGTTTATTGGCTTTATTGTATTCATAAAGCTCTGTGGCACCATTAGGGTAAGTGATTTTTATTGGATAGTCGGATTGATTATATTGCGTGGTTATTGTTAATCCACGTTGATTAGTATACTTAACCGAATGATTAGCTTTATCGCGTTGATAGGATTCAGTAATACTATCATTTACTGTTTTGGTAATAACACGACCTTTGGCATCAAATACAGTAACTGTTTTTTTGCCTACTGGATCATTAACAGTAATGGTATATTGCTTATTAACGCGATTATATTGACTATTAAAAATTGTTATAGCACCAGTTTTGTCGGTAATTTTACCTACTTGGGCCAATTTTGTATCGCGATTATCAGAACCAGTTGTCACAACTGTTTTTTTTGAAATAACCCCTCCGTCTTTACCACTCATCATAGCGGTTATCGGTGCAGGAGTTGATACGGTGTAATCAATTTTAGTTACACCACCATCTGGATCAGTTTTTTGGTTTAGTTGTCCATTTGCATCGTACCCATAATGCCATACATGACCAAGAACATCCGTGACCTTGACCAGTTTATTTCCAGACCATTCATAACTTACAGTTCGCCCTTCACGATCACTAACTTTGATAAGACGTTCTTGATTGTCATAAATAAAACTATATACCTGTTCATCAAAATGATCTTTGATAGCAATACGGCGTCCTTCGTTGTCTAAGATAAAACTAACTTTTACATTATTAATATCACCATATTCTAAAACTCGACCTTTATCATCAAAATTAATCCAATTTCCCTGTTGATCGAACCAATGCCACCCACTATCTGTTTTCTTAATAGATATGTGTTTATAGGTGTATAATTGTTCCTTACCAGTACGTTGATACATGGTACCTGCACGATCAATGGTTTTAACACTATCATCTAATGGATCAAGAACAAAACGTAAATTAGCCCAAGCCGGATTTATATACCAACGACCATTAATCCAAGTTCGATTAAGTTTAACTTCACCACCAAGTACTTTGACCCTTAGGTCAATCGTACTTTCAGTATATTCTGTATTTGGTAATTTAACACTAGCGTCACTTGTACCAGATATTTTTTGTATATCACCATTATAAAGTTGTGCATACGCTATTTTAGATGATGAGGCAATCATTATTGTCATCACCATAAAGATTGCTATATACTTGTTTATATTTTTAATTATCATGTTGCGATCCTTTGTGTTGTTTGACACACTAATTTTCATTTTTTAAATTACCTAGCACCGCTTGCCGTACCGGCACTCGCACAACTAGCTTCTGGAGCACAACCTGGTGCTATTGGCATGGCTAAAGGAGAGCCTAAAGCGCTACCTGAATTAGTACCTGAACCCCAGTCCCAATTAAAATCTGCTAATGAACATTGCCCTACATATTGATAAAAATAACCACCGCTATTACCTTTAGATATGTCGCCATTAGCGCATATACTGTCATGTAGCTCTAAATAAGGCGCTAAATAACAGCTACTAGCCGCATTTTTACTTTTAAATAACATTGTTTCAACCGTTGCTTCTGGTTTAACACTTTGAGTTTGGTTCGGATCAAGGGCGGTGACTCGATAAGCAATAACTCTTTTTTCCTTAGGCAGGAGACTATTAGGTATTTCTCCAAAAAATTCATACTTAAATTTATTATCAGTTTTCGGTAAATTTAATACCACATTTTTAGCCTCTATCAGACCATAGTTAGTGATAGTGAGCTCACCCACTTTTTCCTCACCAATTTGTAAGCCCGCTAAATTAATAGACATAGGTTCTATCAAAACAACAGGTGCTGGTACCAAAGTATTGAAAGTTGCATTTAACTCAATATCATAAACATCTTTAATTGCTGTTTCTGTTGTACCAAATTCAATATTGATGTTTTGGTACTCTAAAAAGATATGTTCATTAATAGTAGTATTAGGGCGAATAACAATGCGACCTGACACATCCGTATGGTTTGGTGCACTCACACGATAGCGATAAACTCCTGTAGGGAGGTTTTCTAATAAGGCGATCCCTTGTTCATTAGAGATAATGCTATATTGTTGAGTAAGCACAGCTTCATTTTGCAACTTAATCGTCGCACCGTTTACGCCGGCAATAGGATTACCTTGTTTATCCAACGTTGCTGTATAGATATCAGCAATATCAAATTGTGCAATACCTAGACCACTTTGTGTCACTGAAATACTGACGGGAATTGATCCTAATATATTGTTATTCTCTGCTATTTTAAGATTAAAACGATAAACACCATCACTTACCTTGTTACCTGGTTGAGCAACAATTTGTAAAGGTAGTTGTTCATCAACAGCAATTGATTCAATTGTTTTATCAGTAGCAATAAATATCCAGTTTGGTGCTGGATTACCACTTTCATCAAGAAGTTCAATTTGAACATTTTCTGCTTTAGTCAATCCTTTATTGCCTAGATGAATATTGGTACTCACCATTGTTCCCTGTTGTACACCCGTTTGAATATAATTTGGAACCGCATAAAGGGTCGGCATTGCTTGTCCTAACTGATAATCAATTTTCAATTTACCTCGTATTAAATCATTTGATTCATCAGCTAAAGCGACAAGATAAATACTTCCTTTTTCGGTTGCTGTATCATCAGCAATGAAATTAATCATGGTCAATTCAGTTTCACCACTATTTATATCAATTGGTTCAGATTTTATTTGTATCCCTTTTGGCAAAATACCATCTGGCTGATTATCTGCAGTTAATACCCAACGTAAATTTTTAGCAGTAATACTCGCTTTAGCTACCATATTTATAGGCATTGCAACGTTACGTGCCGCTTTTAGATGATAATTTTGATAATTAAAGGCGATACGATTAATTTCAAAACTAGCTTGTGAAGTCATAATTAATTCATCAGGATGAATAATGGCTACTTGATATATACCTGCATCGTTTTCTTGAGGCATAAAAGTATAAGAGAAATTTCCTTTATCATCAGTTGCAATGGCAATTTTCCGCTCAAAACCATTAACTTTTAATACTAACTTAACTGGTGCATTAGCAACAACAGTATTATCCTTCCGATAATTCGCCTGTCCTGTAATGGTAATAGGTTGTAGTCCATAGCTAACTTTTGGATTGATATTGGTAACTTTCCCTGTATAAGCTGTCGGTGGTGGTGCAGGAGGTTCCATTTTAACCATTACCTCACGTTCAATTGTAACAACTTTACCACTCGTATTAATCGCTTTAACGGTTAATTTATGTTTACCATTATTTTGTTGTGTTAATGGCCAATGAACTTGATAAGGAGATTTGGTTAATGTTGAAAATAATTGGTCATCAAGGTAAACTTCAACTTTATCAATTCCTAATTCGTCTGTTGCAGATATCTGGATATCCATAGGGGCAAAAATCACTTGATTATCTGCTGGTGTTATAATGGTTGCCTTTGGTGTCGGTAGTTTAAAACTAACTGAAACAGGTTTACTGTGTTCACTTATACCAAAATCATTATTAAGTACCGCCGTTAATTGATAATTCCCCTCGGCTTTAAGATTAACAACTTGATAAAAATAACCATTTTTATCAACTGTAACTGGATCATTAACCACTCTCCCATTTAAATATAGCTGCACTTTTCCAGCTTCCTCAGCTTTACCTTGAACCTTTAAATTTGATATTTTAACCGTGGAATTAGAGACTGGTTGAATTAATATTGGCGCTGTAACACCAATAGCGAAAGGCTCTGTATAACCTGATTCATTACCAGCTTTATCAGTTACATTTAAGCGTGCATATAATACTTCATTATCTTTAACTGGCAAATTCGAAATTTGGTAGCTATTTGAATCAATTTGGATATCTTGATCAATGAGAGGTGTATCAAAGCGCTGGTTAGTTGCTATTTGTAAATGTCCAGATTTAACACCACTTAAATTATCATAAGTTGAAAAAATCACTTTCACTGTATCACTATTAATACGATTAAATTGTTTGAGCTTAACCACTGGTTTTATCGTATCAATAGTCACTAAAGTTGAAAGAGGAGACCACATTTCCCATGTTCCACCATTATTAATACTTCCTCTAATACGTGCTCGATAAGATTGACCATTTTGCAAATTATTAACAAATGTAAATTGACCTACATCGCCAACAACTTCTCTATAAACTGTATTACCAGATGGATCTTGAATATCAATTTCATAACTATTGAGTGGACTAATTTTTTGCCATGACCAGCTTGGCGCTTGATGGCTATAACGGTTAACTAGTATTGGTGCATCTGACGTTAATCCTGAAATGTCAAAAAAATTATAAGATGCATTTTGATCAACAATATATTTACTAAAATCACTATTTGGTGTAAATAAAATCGCTTGTTCTGGTTTAATAACATTTGCAGTATTACAACCTATTTGGGTATAGTTTGAAGTTATGCCTTGGATACCTATTGTAGCACTGCTACCTTTGCTACGTTCGCCTATCAAATAACGATATTGATACTTAATTTGATTAGAGTTTTCATAAAGAATAGCCTGAAATGTTCCCATGGGAAGATTACTACCAAAGTAATACTGGTTAGTCCATTGAACAATTAACCTCCTATTAGGTGCCTCACCCTGAGTTTCATACTGAATAGTCCCTGGCGGCTGGCCTGAAACATCGGTTCTTAAATCATCCCAAAACACATACAGTGTATTATTATAAGAACGAAGACAAGTATTAATATAGGAGGTAGTTGGGTTAGTAAATTGAATCAAACCATTAGTTGTGACATAAAATTTATCAAAATTGCTACCATAATAGTTAAAGCTAAATCCTATTGGAAAAGGACCTGCATATTTATCGTCACCATATAATCCTGTATTTGTAGCAGCATAACTAGAATGATAAACAAATATAGACAAAACAAAGAAAAGGATTGCATATTTATTTTTTTGTTTTATTGATTGTCTTTTTGAGGGCCTTATATTTAATTTTAAAGATAGATTTTTCCATCGTTTATAAACTTTCATTTTTTGCTCCATTAGAGTTAGAAATTTTATTAAATTATAGCGTTAGCCTACAAGGCTTAGACAAACTCTTGCCTGCATTATTAATCAAGTTTGCCTGTTGCTTCACATATTGTTGATAACTAGCTAAACCGCCTTCTAACCAAACAACTTCACTTGGCTCAGGAAACGTTAATTTGCGTTTTAATAATTTGGTGATATGCTCATTAGGGGTTATTAATACATATTGTATAAAGGTATCATTGTTAATAATTTTATTTTTTAAAAAATGTTTTATAGCTAGATGAGATTCTTCTGATAAATTAAAATTTCTAATAGGTTTTTCAGGTAATGTATCAATATCTTGTGGCATTAAACCAATTGTAATGATCTGCCAGTTAATAGTTTTGCTGCCTAATAGAAATTCTTCAGGGGTTATTATATTTGATAACTGTAAATTTTGTTTTTTTAGCTTTGACCACGTCCTAATCCCCCCTAATAAAGCAAAAAGATGCTTATAACCTTTTTGCCTTAGAGTATTGATTGTTCGATTAATCGTTTGTTGTTCAAAACCTGTTCCAACTAATACTACTGTTTTATCATAAAGAAAATCCTTTTTTTCTAAATGATTAAGCGGGATAGTTAAAATACCTAATTGATTATGTGAGTTAAATAAGTTCGATCTAACATCTATCCATACTACATCATCTGATAAATTACGCGCCTGTTCAATGGTTAACCAAAACGTCTTATCTAATGATTCTTTATGTTGGTTAATAGGCCAATGAGTAAAAAGATCTCTATAATTTTGGATATCTTCTTGACAATCATTAATTTCATTTGCAGAAATCTGACAACAAAAAGACAAAACAGTACAAGAAAATAATAATCTATATAGCAAATTAGAATGAAAAACTGGCATTTTTAAAATTTTTTTCAAGTTA
>NZ_LZGZ01000161.1:0-5114 GCF_001690515.1 Gilliamella sp. Fer4-1
TGGGGTGCCAAGTGATATACGACACCAATCAGTGGCAGGGGAAAAATCTCGGCCAACTAATATAAATTTTTCTTTCATTAATTCCCGATAATCATTTAATGCAATAGGGGTTTTATGAAATATAAAATTGGTTTCTGATTTAAGATAATGAAATCCAAGATCGGACAATACTTTTTCCATGATTTCACGTGATACATCAATTACTTTTTTACAATAAGCCAAATATTGAGTATCTTTTAGTGATGACAATGCCGCACAAACTCCACAATAATTAAGCTTTTCGCCTGCTACATACTGGGCTATGTTTTTAGTGTTTTCTTCTGTACTGACAATGTAACCTACTCGTAATCCAGCCATTGCATGAATTTTAGAAAATGTTTTAAGCAGTACAATATTGTCATACCCTTGGGTAATAAATTTGTCTGCTGACTCAAAAGCTGGATCATTGACAAACTCGGCATAAGCTTCATCGAAAATAAAAATGGTGTTTTTAGGTTTACTTTTTATCCATGATTCAATTTCATTAATGCCAAATACAGTAGAAGTAGGATTATTGGGGTTAACTAAATAAACAATAGAAAATCCTTGATAATTTTCAACCGCTTTTCTTAAACCGTTTATATCAATTTTCCAATCGGTTAAACATGGCACTTTAGTGATTTTTAAATGAAATATTTTGGCAAAATGTTCACCATCACTATAGGTGAGTTCGGGTATCACTAATTGAGCATCAGGTTTTACAAAAGCAGAAATAGTGCTACGGATCCCTTCTGATGAACCTGCTGTCAAAAGAATTTGTGTATCACTTACTTGATGGTATTGAGCTAATGCTTTATTTAAAAGTGGCATTTCAGCTTTTGCATATCTATTTGCTTTCCAAACGGCATCAATGGCTGCTTGTTTGGCTAATGATGACATGCCCAACGCATTTTCGTTAAAATTGAGCCGAATAGGGTGAGTTGCATCTGGCACTACGGCTTTATCAAGCATCGGTAGTGAGAATGAAGTCGAATTTTGTGCTTGTTGAGCATACGCTTTAGATAATAGTTGATTAACGGATAATCCGGCAATTGCTGCACTTGAAAATGTTAATAGCTTTCTTCTACTGATATTTAGGTTACACACCATGATTCACCTCATCTTTAATTATTTTTTATGTGGTCAATAATAAATTATGCAAAAATAATACCAAGCTTATAATAAGTGCAAGAAAGGAAGCACTTTGTGTGATAAAAATAATAAAATAATGATTATTCTTGTTTAACATCTACATTATGTACATCATGCTGATTTAAGTGTGCACTAATGTGGCGCTTTACTGTGCAAAAAGGGCGCAAAAAAAGAACCGCTATTATTAACGGTTCTTTGAGGGATATGTTATCAACTATTCGTGGATAATAGCGCTTAACTCTCTGCTGGTGTTTCTATGTCTGAATAGGTTGCCAGCATCTGTAAGAATTTATATTTAGAATCCACCATTTTAGTTGAACGTTCATGTAAGGTATTAGCAATTGTTGGTTCAAGTGTTTCTAAGCGACGGAAACGCTGTTCTTTCAATAATATCCCAGATAATAAATCGCTGTTCGGTGCTTTTGAATCAAGCAATAAACCAGGCTTACCTTCAGCCATGCGACGTGGATCGTAACGATACAGCGGCCAGAATCCTGATTTAACTAAATCTTTCATTTGTTCGTGTGATTTAGCAAGATCATAACCATGCTCTTCACATGGGCTATAAGCAATAACTAGCGATGGTCCATTATAGGCTTCGGCTTCTTGCAAAGCTTTAAGTGTTTGATTAAGTTGCGAGCCTAACGCAATTTGTGCGACATAGACATGACCATACATCATTATATTAACACCAAGATCTTTACGGGCTTTATGCTTACCTAAATCTGCAAATTTTGATACAGCGCCCATAGGGGTTGCTTTTGACTGTTGGCCACCAGTATTAGAATAACACTGAGTATCTAATACTAATATATTGACGTTATCCGTTAAGCTCATCACATGATCAAGCCCACCAAAGCCAATATCGTAAGCCCAGCCATCGCCACCAATGGCCCAAACTGATTTATCAATCAAATAATTGGCATCTTCGATCAATTCTTGTGCTTGCGTAGAACCTAAATGGGCAAGCTGTTCACGTAACAAGGCGACTTGTTGGCGTTTTTCAGCAATTGATGTTTCTGATGATTTTAAAGCGATAACAATTTCAGGTGAAATGTCGCCTGCAACATAATCAAGCAAACGCAATGCTCGTTTTTTATGTTGATCATAAGTAATGCGATAACCTAATGCAAACTCAGCATTATCTTCAAATAGCGAATTTGCCCAAGCAGGTCCTCGCCCATCACGATCAGTGGTATAAGGGGATGATGGAAGGTTGCCACCATATATTGATGAACAACCAGTAGCATTAGCAATAGCTAAATGATCGCCATAAAGTTGTGTTAACAATTTTATGTATGGTGTTTCACCGCAACCAGCGCAAGCACCAGAATATTCAAATAGTGGTGTAAGTAATTGTGATGTACGTACATCAATGCGTTCAAGCGTTTTGATATCACGATCTGGCAATGCGGTAAAGTATTCAAAATTAGCTCGCTGAGTATCAAGATTGTCGATACGTGATTGCATATTGATGGCTTTAATTTCAAAATTATTACGATCACGTGCAGGGCAAACTTCAACACATAAATTGCAACCAGTACAATCTTCTGGCGCAACTTGTAATATATAGCGTTGGCCTTTCATATCGCGAGCTTTCACTTCAAGCGAGCTTAATGAATCTGGTGCATTATCCATATCGTTAGGCTCAACAACTTTGGCTCGAATGGCTGCATGTGGGCAAGCAACGGCACAATGATTACATTGAGTACACAATTCGGGTTGCCAAATCGGAATTTCTTCAGCAATATTACGTTTTTCCCATTTAGTTGTGCCTATCGGCCATGTGCCATCAGGTGGAAATGCTGATACAGGTAAGCTATCACCCAAACCAGCTAACATGGTAGCAGTGACTGTTTTAACAAAATTTGGTGCATTAGCTGGCACAATAGATGGCATAGTTGCACTGCTTTGATCAACGCAACTAAGCGGAACTTGTTCCAACGAAGCAATAGCTAAATCGAGAGCTTTCCAGTTATTTTCGACCAAATTTTGCCCTTTACTACTATAACTTTTAGCAATGACTTCTTTTAATTGGCTGATATTAAAATCATTTTTGAAAATTTCAGCAAGGTGAAAAAATGCTGCTTGCATGACGGTATTTATTCTGGCACCTAAGTTACATTCACGAGCAATTTTGGCCGCATTTATGATATAAAAATGTGAGCGTTTTTGAATTAATTGTACTTGCACTTCTTTGGGTAGACGATGCCAAATCTCATCTTTACTATAGGGTGTGTTAAGCAAAAAGATACCATCATCTTTTAGTTTATCAACAATCTGATATTTATCGATAAACTGATCTTGATGGCAACCAATAAAATGGGCGCTGGTAATTAAATAAGGTGAATCGATTGGATCTAAACTGACACGTAAGTGAGATGTAGTTAAACCGCCGGCCTTTTTAGAGTCATACACAAAATACCCTTGTACATAAAAAGGTGAGCTATCGCCAATAATTTTAATATTATTTTTGGTTGCTGAAACGGTGCCATCACTACCGAGCCCATAAAAAAGAGCTTCAAGTGCTGATTTTTGTGGGATAGAGCAGTTTGGTAATGGTAAAGAAAGACCTGTTATATCGTCATAAATACCAACAGTAAAACGAGGTTTTGGCTTATCCGCTCTTAACTCAGTAAAAATCGCAAGTACACAACGAGGATCGAACTCTTTTGACGATAACCCATAACGCCCTCCGACAATCAGTGGCATGCATGTGCGCTCTCCTCGCGATAAGCTTTCGGCAAAAGCAGTAATAATATCTAAATACAGAGGTTCGGCTTGCGCTCCTGGTTCTTTAGTTCTATCAAGAACTGCGATTTTTTGGACAGTATTTGGGATCACTGCAAGTAAATGTTCGGCAGAAAAAGGGCGAAATAATCTAACGATCACAACACCAACTTTTTCATTTTGTTTAAGTAGCACATCAACCACTTCTTTGGTTGTGTTAGCTCCCGATCCCATAATCACAATAATGCGTTCGGCATCACTAGCACCGTAATATTCGAAAGGCTGATATCTTCTGCCTGTTTCTATTGCAAAAGCATCCATAGCATTAACAACATGCTGATAAGCATTATCATAATAGGTATTTATTGCTTCTCGGCATTGAAAATAGGTGTCAGGATTAGCTGATGTACCGCGTGTTACTGGTTTGTCAGGCGTTAAAGCTTGTGCTCGATAAGCTTTAATAGCCTTATGCGGTAATAAGTTATGGATCTGTTCATCACTCAGTGGATAGATTTTATTAACTTCGTGCGATGTTCTAAATCCATCAAAAAAGTGAGCAAAAGGAACACGACTATTTAAACTGGCCATTTGTGCAATTAAGGCAAAATCTTGTGCTTCTTGTACCGAACTTGAACAAAGCATGGCAAAACCCGTTTGTCTAATTGCCATGACATCAGAATGATCGCCAAAAATTGAAAGGGCATGCGTTGCAACTGTTCGTGCAGCAACATGCAAAACAAAAGGTGTAAGTTCACCAGCTATTTTATATAGCGATGGGATCATTAAAAGTAAACCTTGTGACGAAGTAAACGAAGTCGCAAGCGCACCAGTCATTAATGCACCATGAACCGTAGCAATTGCGCCTGCTTCGGATTGCATTTCAATTACTCGTGGCGTATCACCAAATACATTGGGCTTATTAAATTCCGCCCATGTGCTAGCTTGTTCTGCCATTGTTGAGCTTGGCGTAATTGGATAAATAGCGATGACTTCGTTTGCACGATAAGCAACAGATGACACTGCACTATTAGCATCTGATATGATCATTAAAAAACCTTTAATTTTATAGCGTTATGACATTACTAACTTTTTAATTATTAATATATTGTAACAGAAACTAAGATAGCTTTTAGTTATTTTTATGTTAAACATTTTGCTATTACCTTACAAAATAAAAACATAAAAAGACAAAATTAATTAATTCAATTAATTAA
>NZ_LZGZ01000162.1:0-9418 GCF_001690515.1 Gilliamella sp. Fer4-1
AAATGTAAGAAAACTAATTAATGTTGTTATCGTATCTGGTACTGCCAGTTAGTCGTCAGTTGAACGTGAGGGTATCAGATTATTATGCTTGGCTAAAATGCGAGCTTAAATTAATGGAAGTTGTTTGATAATATCAAAGCGCTTTATTGGCAGCATAAAGCCCGTTTAGGTGCAACAAGCTTAGTACATGATATCAGAGTCAACGGCTATGATATATCAGAAAGAAAGGTTAGCTGGGCATGATAAAAATCAGTCAGAAAAGCCATTGATTTTATTGAAGTTTTTATTTTATAAAATGATGAAAAATAATAACATTACTCCTTTTGTTACAAGCCTATTTCATGATTGTTGTCCAATGCATTAAATCGTTGGTTATACCTTTAGATAATGATTAATTTGCTCGAAAAGTAATTGGACAGCAAACAAGTTCGCATATTGATAGGCATTTAGTTTGTAACACACTTAAAATGTCTTATTTTGTCGTCAATTTCTTAAAGGGATATTACTACCTAGTGCTTGATAAAGCCAATATTGCCGTGTGAATTTTAAGCGGTTAGTGTTACAACATAGGTTGAGATAAAGTATGAGCTGAGCTGGCAATTGTTGGGATAATGCTGTTGCTGAAAGTTTTTTCCATACGTTTAAAAAATAACATGATTCATGATGTGGATGACAAAATACGAGGTAAGCCAATAAAGCACTATTTGAATATATTGAGATCTACTACATTCAAGTTTGCCGACATTCAGCTCATGGTTGGATATCGCCTAAGCAATATAAAAAGCCGTATTACTTTAATAACGCCTCTATAGAGGCAAGTATTGTCTAAGGTTTTGGTGAGGATCAAATTTCGTTTTCTTTTGATTATCTGTTTAACGAAGCGGTTCTGGTAGGCGGCGTGTCAGGGGACGCAATTTTTCTCTGTCATCCCATAAACCAGGGAATACTTCAAACTTCAGATCATCACGGTTAATACCTGTATCAAAATAGCGACAGAGGCGGTCTCGTAAATCTACATCACCCCACATATTAGTCAGCTCATATTGTTCAATAAGCTTTCTATCTTGTGGCAGCGTTAAATCTTCTTTGATAATTGGTGCTCTAGTTGTACTTAAAATGCCATTAGCATCAGGAACAAGATCTATTAATTTTCCTCCTAAAAAATGAAAATTAAATCTATCACCTTTGTAATGATCTCCATCCAAAATAGTATAGGCATCAATCCAATATCTTTCATTAGGCTTTGAACTGGGTATTACTGTAGTGGATTTTATTTTCCCTTGAATTAACGACTTATTAATCACATTCCCAACAAAAACGCTGAACAAGGGTTCTATTTTATTTAAATCTAAATTCTGCCATGCACCATCTGAATTGAATATATCATAAAAGCGCATTTCAGGGCTGGTTAGCATCTGTCCAATTGTGTATAAATTATCACGTAATTGGATATTGACTAGATCATTTTTCTTCCAAACAACACGTTTAGCCATAATTAGCATCGACCTCTTTTTTTAGGAACAGGCTTTCGATCCTGCTAATAGGTTGGCGCATCATCGTATAGCAGGATTTCTCAGTATCTTTGATGGCAATAGCTTCAATTCTGTTGGTGCAATCATAACAGTAATCGGTCCCTGTTTGTTGTGTTTTTTTCCTACTAGCAGATCGGGGGAAAATGATTAATTCATTAATCGTAAACACCAATCTCTTCCGCTTTGGCAATTAACTCATCTTGCAATGAACCTTGTATTTCATCTCCATCATACTCAAGCATGAAATCACCACTAATATTGGGAGGAAAACATGAACCATCGATGGTGCCAAAAATCGTAGACATTGTATCTATCATTACTATACGCAGAAAATTAAAAATCTTTTCTTGGTCTTTATCTGATAGCTTTGTGATAATACTTCTTGCTCTTGCATAAGGATCATTATCGTTTGTGGGTTTACTCGGATCACTTAAATGAATTTTATAATATTCAAGTGTATCATCCAAAAGCATAGATAAAAGTGAGGTAACTACTAATTCATCTTTTCCTATTTTATTCATTTAACAACCTCCTTTTCCATTAGGTTTTACTGTATTCATTTCTGGATATATTTCTTTATTTTTGGCGATTAATTTCTGAAAAGCACTATTGGGTATTTGTGGGTAAACTCTTTTTAGCTAACATATATCTCTAACTAATAGTGCAAATAATACCGAAATTTTCCCAATTTGACGAGACCCAAATTTAGACATTAATATCCCGGATATAGGCATCATAAATAATGCGCCAAGACCAAAAGTAAGAATAAAATAACCAATTACTTCGTCCGTGACATTAAAACGTGGTGCAAATTATGCAATTTGAATCGCCCAAACGCCAGTTATAAATCCATTGTAAAATAATACAGTAACAGCACATCTTGCTTTTGATTCTATTTTTATTTCCTTTATCAATTCTCTATAAAAACTTCATGATCGCGATCCAACGAGATACTGTAATCGCCATTATCTTGTTTATTTACTTTAACTTCCAAAAAATTAGCTATTGCAGTTTTAGCTCCATGCTTGATAAGTATTGTTTCTCCGATACCTACGCAATATGCACCGGCTTCAACAGCAGAGGTAACGCCACTAATTGAGTCCTCAAATACCAGTGTTTTATTGGGAGGTAGCATTAAACGTTTCGCACCTAAAATATACGGATCAGGGAATGGTTTACCACGAGACACATCATCACGCTCTACAATCACGGAAATACAGTCTTTAATCTGAAGCATATCCATGATCCTGTCAATTTTTTCTCGCCAGCCACTCGTCACTATTCCTACTCTTATTTTTGCAGCTGACAAAGCTAATATTAACTGCGCAACGCCGGGAATAGGATCATAGTCAGCAGTATTTTCAGCATGAATAATATAGGCCTGTACTTTTTTTTGGTCATCTATTGGCAGGTGGCCAAAAAGCGCCTTTATTGTGTGCGGTCCTGGTTGGCCGTGAATATGATTTACTATATCACTATCAGTAACTTTGATTCCGTATAAAGCGCCGGCTTCAATCCAGGCTCTTTCAATAACAGTATTGGAGTCGATAAGTACACCATCCATATCAAATAAAACACCGGAAATTTTTTCTCTTGCATTACTCATAATTTTTTATCCTTTTGAGTTTAAAATAGGTGCAGCAACAACTATTTGCCCTAATGAAATTCCACCATCATTAGTTGGTACTAATTTATGGCTGTATGGTTTTAAATCAATTTTTTCTAAATGATCTAATGTTCATTTTTAGCTCCATTAACTGCGTTCCGGCAAATCATCTTGCTTCTCTAGAAGAGCTAAAATTTCAGAAGATGAAGCTACTGTCGCGCAATAATTTGCCAGCCATTCTAAAGCACGATTGGTATCATCTATGGAAGGAGCAAAAACGCCATCACTTGGAACCCATACATTGTACCCTCTAAAATAAGCATCAGCTGCCGTTGTTTGAACACAAACATGAGTTTGCAAGCCTGTAACAATCACTGAATTAACACCAAGTTTTTTTAGAATACCATCAAGGTCATTGTTGTAAAAACCAGTATCTCGTCCTTTTACTACAACAATATCTGAAGAATGACTTATTGTCTTCAATATCTGATTTTCTGGTCTTCCGGTTAAAGCTGGAATGCCACCTTCTCGATTTTTATATCTTTTTTGCACTGCTGGATCATTGGGATCATTAATCAACTGTAAATGTATAACTTGATGATTTAGATTCCTGATACCGTTTAAAAATTCATTAAATTTAGTAAGTTTTTCTTCCAGTTCTTCAGGTGATTTTGATATTTTGTAGGTAAATTCATATTGCAAATCATTAGTTAACACCGCTACTTTGGGCGTGACGCCTATCTCCATGTAAAATTGAACTTTCTTAAATATAAGCATTTGAGGAAGTTGTGTATAATGAAAAAAAAATCAGTTATTGATAAACATTTGGAATGGATATGAATATCGACATCCGACTGCTTAAAGCATTTATAACACTGGCTGAAACTAAAAGTTACCGCCTCGCAGCTGAAGCTTTGTTTATAACTCAACCTGCATTGACAAAACAAATTCAAGCTTTAGAAAGAATTATTGAAATGAAACTTTTTATTAGAGGTCGGAATGGAGCAAAATTAACATATATTGGAGAAAAAATATTTCTCGAAGCGCAAATACTTTTAAAGTATTACAATCATTTTTTTATCACAGCCAGTGATATTAAGAAGAATGCACATAACCATATATTAATTGGATTTGGTATTTCGTCATTCCAAAATGTACCTAAGTGGATTCATGCCTTTTCGGATAAATATCCTGAATATGAAGTTATTACCAGACAAATTCCATCTAGTACTCAAATTAAGATGTTGATGCAAGGTGAATTGGATATTGCCTTTGCTCGAATGCCGGTACACGATTCTCTAAATTCAATAATTCTATCTAAGGAACGGATCGTTCTTGCTGTGCCGGCTGACGTTGAAGTTAATTCCTCTAATCTTAATTATGTAATCGAAACAAACTCTTTATTGCACATAAAGCCAAACTTAGCACCTTGTTTGGCTGAACAAACTAAAATGATGCTTGACCATATGAATATATTTTCAAATCCCGTATCAGCCACCAGTGACCTTTCGTCTCTTTTAGCGTTAATTGCAGGTAAAAATGGGGTTGCCTTTGTTCCGGCAAGTGTCCGTCATTTTTTACCGAAAGGCGTTAAACTCATTATCCCTGAATTTGAACAATCAG
Organism: Gilliamella sp. Fer4-1; assembly: GCF_001690515.1. Classification (NCBI taxonomy): domain Bacteria; kingdom Pseudomonadati; phylum Pseudomonadota; class Gammaproteobacteria; order Orbales; family Orbaceae; genus Gilliamella; species Gilliamella sp. Fer4-1. The sequence goes on from NZ_LZGZ01000162.1 coordinate 4,762, forward strand.
GGTGGGATATTGCTATGGTATGGAACCCAAAGATTCGTAATGAAAAAAGAGATCTGTTTTTAGAAATGGTTAAAACAATTGTAACTACCCCCTAAAATAGTGCAGCAAAAAAGTAGAAAATTCTCTATGATAAAAGTAAAAGGGGGGTAATTATGTTGGGGTTTTGGTTTCTTTATCTTTGTTTTTTTGATAATCATTCAGTTAAATAAAAAAGGGTAATTCCGTTTTCTTTTGATTATCTGCTTAACGAAGTGGTTCTGGTAGGCGGCGTGTCAGGGGACGCAATTTTTCTCTGTCATCCCATAAACCAGGAAATACTTCAAACTTCAGATCATCACGGTTAATACCTGTATCAAAATAGCGACAGAGGCGGTCTCGTAAATCTACATCACCCCACATATTAGTCATCTCATATTGTTCAATAAGCTTTCTATCTTGTGGAAGCGTTAAATCTTCTTTGATAATTGGTGCTCTAGTTGTACTTAAAATGCCATCAGCATCAGGAACAAGGTCTATTAGTTTTCCTCCTAAAAAATGAAAATTAAATCTATCACCTTTGTAGTTTCCATAATCTAAAATTGTATAGGGTTTAATCCAATATTTTTCGTTAGGCTTTGAGCTGGGTATTACTGTAGTGGATTTTATTTTCCCTTGAATTAACGACTTATTAATCACATTCCCAACAAAAACGCTGAACAAGGGTTCTATTTTATTTAAATCTAAATTCTGCCATGCACCATCTGAATTGAAAATATCATAAAAGCGCATTTCAGGGCTGGTTAGCATCTGTCCAATTGTGTATAAATTATCACGTAATTGGATATTGACTAGATCATTTTTCTTCCAAACAACACGTTTAGCCATAATTAGCATCGACCTCTTTTTTTAGGAACACGCTTTCGATCCCGCTAATAGGTTGGGGTATCATCGTATAGCAGAATTTCCCAGTATCTTTGATGGCAATCGCTTCAATTCTGTTGGTGCAATCATAACAGTAGTCGGTCTATCCCTGTTTGTTGTGTTTTTCGCCTACTAGCAGATCGGGGGAAAATGATTAATTCATTAATTGTAGACACCAATCTCTTCCGCTTTGGCAATTAACTCATCTTGCAATGAACCTTGTATTTCATCTCCATCATACTCAAGAATGAAATCACCACTAATATTAGGAGGAAAACATGAACCATCTATGGTGCCAAAAATTGTTGACATTGTATCTATCATTACTATACGCAGAAAATTAAAAATCTTTTCTTGGTCTTTATCTGATAGCTTTGCGATAATACTTCTTGCTCTTGCATAAGGATCATCGCTGTTTGTAGGTTCACTTGAATTACTTAAATTATTTTTATAATATTCAAGTCTGTCATTTAAGAGCTCATCTAAAATTGAGTTGACGATTAATTCATCTTTTCCTATTTTATTCATTTAACAACCTCTTTTTCCATTAGGTTTTAGTTTTCTCATTTCTGGATACATTTCTTTATTTTTGGCGATTAATTTCTGAAAAGCACTATTGGGTATTTGTGGGTACACGTATACCTCTAGCTAATAATTCTCTAGCATGACTAAATGGTTTTTCTGTTATAGAGTTAATTTTACTGCGTGTAACAATTCCAACTTCATCTGTAAGGAACTCATGTTCAACTTTGGGAACTAAAATAGCAGGGATAATACCCTTTTACAAGATTTTGCCTTACATGGTGAGCATTCAGCCCTAAATGATCGGCCCAAGTCAACTCATTAGGCGCATACTGGACAGATTAAACCCACCAGCAGCTCAATCGGGTCTGGCTGAGTAAATCTTCCTGTATCTGGATGATAGTACCTGAAAGTATTGTAATGTAAACTGGTTACTTGTCTAAATTATAACCTTGATAGTATGAATTATATTGTATCGATACCTGTACTATTTTTGTATCATTATACTTCATAACTAATAGCTGATTTTCTACAATATAGGTAGCAAAGAAATAAAAGCGATGAAAATTTAGATGTACGATCTTTTCTACATTGATTAATTACTCTAATAATGAGAAAACATGATGAAATTCTTCGTTTTTTATCAAATCCTGTATCGTTTTATTTATTACTTTGTCATTTAAACTCTCAACAATAATCATATCTGATGCCCAAAAATATAAGCCATTACAACACTCTTTTGTCTCTTTATACTTATTCAAAATAGAAATTATATTTTCGATAGTGAAAAATGTTGCAGCATACCGCTTTCCATTGTCTAAAAAAACTTCAACATCAACATTATCATTGACCTGATTAAGATCCCGATCATAGTTTAAAATTTTAATATTCATAATACTTAAGTTCCTTTACCAAATACTTTTAAAACTTCATTGATAACTATTTGCTGATTAGCCTTATTAGATTTACTAATATTTCAATTATACTATCATTTATTTCTCTGAAATAAACACGTGCCCATATCGAACTCTAGTTTCAGAAAATCCATGACCTATGGTTTTTGGTGCGACAGTCTGATTTTTTTATTCTTTAAAAGAAGTTGTTTTGTTAAATGAACGATACTTGATTGATGCGATTTTCCTATAATCTCAGCTTTTTAAAAAAGTTTATTACTTTCTTTTATTCACGAATGAATTTTGAAACAACTCAATTTCCACGGATCAACTCAATCCAATAGGCGCATACTGATAAAGATTAATACTGCCAGCTAAACCTACCAGATCCAGTTGAGTAAATCTATCTATATCTGGATCATAGTACCTGAAAGTATTGTAATGTAGCCCAGTTTTTCTGTCTAAATATTGTCCCTGATGTCTGAGGTTTTGTTCTACTGAGTCGTGTTCGATTTCATGAATCCGTTTACCCCAGAGCGGATAGCTACATTCCCAGATGATGTCACTGTTTGCTACGGTAAGCTCTTTTGGTGCACCGTTTAGATCGGTGAGGAAGTATATGACTTTTTCGGAGCATTACCTCTTTTATCTATGCGTGCCAGTAGTTGGTAGCTGCTTTGGTCGGTATAGATATACAGCCTGCTGTGCTGATTCGGGCTGGTTTTCTGAATCATTTTTTAGCCGACCCATAAAAGCGGGCACGATTGTAGGGGTTGCCTGCGTCGTTTAGTTGATGTTTTTCAATACGTACTTCGCTCAAGCGGTAGTTGGCGTTGTAGTGGTAGTGCCACTAATCATCCTGATTTAATTTCAGTTTTTTAACTTAGAAATATTTTCTCAATATATTCGCTTACTTTTGAATTAATATTACTTATATACTTCATGTCTTCATAAGTGCCCAATTTTAAAGCGCCTTCTAAATTGTCATGCAGGACTAAAAGATTATATGCCAATTCCTTTGAAATAAGATCTTTTTCTTTATAATTAGTTACCATTTCATCCAGTGAAGTATAGAGATCATTAATTGTTTTTTCATCTAACTTATCTTGTAATCTAATTTTTTCAATTACACTGATAATCTTTTCATGAACATCAGAATTTATAATTTTCATAAAACACCTAATTAATTATTTTTATTGAATTTGTTGGTATAGGTCAGTCAAATAGTGCTTCTCAAGCACCTTTAGCTAATCGTCTTCAAATTGATTACTTAAAAGGTCAAGATCTTTAGTAAAAGATATATCAATTGTTCCACCCAAAATTTTACTTAAATCTATATCAACTATTCTAGTTCCAATTTTATTAGCCCATTTTTCAGCGATACTTAAATCTTTGGTTGCAGATATAAACTGAGATGGAGAACGACTCTCTGATGTTACATGTCCTGCAACTATTTCTATATTATTTGGGTTTAGTGAAAACAATCCAGAAGATATGTTTTTGCCTTGTCTAATAACTGTATAGACTTTGCTACTTTTTATACGATCAAACTCACTTACTTTAGCACAGGTGCTAATCCTAATGGATCAATCCAAGTTAACCCATTAGGCGCATATTAATACAGATTAAACCCGCCCAGCAGCCCAATCGGATCCGGCTGGGTAAATCTACCTATATCCGGATGATAGTACCTGAAAGTATTGTAATGTAAGCCGGTTTCTCTGTCTAAATATTGTCCCTGATATCTGAGATTCTGTTGTATCGGGATGTGTTCGATTTCATGAATTCGCTTACCCCATAACTGAAAGCTGCATTCCCACAGTATTTTACCGTTTGCATCGGTGAGCTCTTCTGGACAGCCATTCAGGTCGGTGTGGGAAGTAGTGGATATGTTGTTCATGGTTGCCGTCTATGCCTATTGCGCTAGTGGTTCGTAGCTGTTCTAGTCAGTATATATATGAAAAATTCAATTATCCTTGCCAAAATAAATATTAGACAGTATTTAATTCTATCACTCTAGTTGATTTTTCTATTTAAAATTTAAATAATTGTTCATTTTTATATTTCCTTCTATTTATATGGTGACATCAATTTATTAACATCTTCAACAGATAAGCTAAAGGAATCTATGATATTAATGTTTATATTCATATTTAGTTGGTCATTTATTCGGTTCAACCAATGATAAAAATCAATAAAGATATTCTCATTCTCTTTTGTTAACTCCATAAAACCAGAGTCTGTATGAGATAGCTCTAATGAATCTAAGATAAATCGAAAAATATCTTTATTTTGGATTAAATCATCAGTTTTAATGATCATTAATTCTTTAATTATTAATA
>NZ_LZGZ01000163.1:0-6979 GCF_001690515.1 Gilliamella sp. Fer4-1
TTAATATCATTTGGGTATATACTAACAGTATTATGAATATGTATTGGATAATTAGATGATCGCTGTTTTTTATATCGCGTCGATTATTGCTGTTATTGCTAGTATAAAAGTGATTAGTAGCTTGCGAGTTGATAAGGCAATTTTGTACCTTATTATTTCGCTGTTTGCTTCAGCGTCGATATTTATTCTACTTAATACCTATTTTTCTGCTGTTATATATATATTATTGTTTATTGGTGGAACAACGGCTCTTTTTTATGTTGTCGCTTCAATTTTGGCAATTCGTGTTGATAATATAGAAACAAAAAAACAAGGCATTAGCCCAAAAATTTGGTTAGGGCCATTAATTTTAGCTTTTATTTTGTTAGTCGCGCTTATTTATGGTGTAGTAACGGTCAACTATTCGGAGCTGAAAGAGTCTCATGAATTAATGCATGAAATGTCTGTATATGCATACATTTTAATGGCTGAATTAGCTATATTTTTATTATTAGGTGCAGTTGTGATTGCTTATCATTTTATGCATCGGCTGTTGTCGGAGAAATAATATGATCCCACTTATGCATTGTCTTATCTTTGCTTCTATTTTATTTGTGATCGGCTTATTAGGGGTAATGATTCGACGCAATCTCTATTTTCTGTTGCTTAGCCTGATGATTATGAATAATGGTGCAATCGTTGCGTTGTTTTCGGCAAGTAGTTATTGGCAACAATCTGATGGACAAGTACTTGCAATACTCGCGGTAATAACAGCCCTAGCAGAGATTTGTGTTGGGCTAGCATTAATGATGAAACTATTCTACCGCCGAAAAACCTTAAATATTGACTCACTGAGTGAGATGAAAGGATGAATCTACTTTATTTAACTATCATTGTTCCCTTGCTTTCTTTTTTTGGATTAATTTGCCTAGGGAGGCATATACGCTCAATTAATGTAATAATTATAGGCATCAGTACTATGCTCATCATTGCATTAATTACGGTATTTTCATGTATTGATTTTTATTCAAATACAGTGCCCGACATGACGCTAATCTATACTAGGCTATTATGGAATTGGATTTCTGTTGGAGATTTCGTTATACCTTTATCTTTGACACTAGATGGTTTATCACTAACTTTTTTAGTGCTAATCTCATTTTTTGGTTTCTTGATCTATTTTTTTGCAGCTTGTTATTTGACGTTAAGAAAGGATATTTATACTTTTTATGCTTACAGTAACTTATTAATTGCTAGCATGTTAACTATTATATTAGTTGATAATTTATTTGTTATGCTAATTGGTTGGGAAGGAGTGAGCATAAGTACTTACTTACTTATTGGTATTTACTATCAACAAGCGCGTAATGGCTATGCTGCAGTGAAAGCATTTATCGTTATGCATTTAACGGATATATTTTTAATCATTGGTATATTTTTACTTTATCAGACTTTAAACACATTAAATATTCATGATGTTTTGGTGCAAGCACATGATAATTTAGCGGTTGATTCAGACATTATATTCTGGATAACTTTAATGTTATTCCTTGGAGCAATGAGTAAATCTGCACTGTTTCCCATGCATTCATGGTTTGCCGAAACAACATTAGCGCCAATGCCCGCAGTAGCTTTGTTACAATCATCAACAGTTATTTTAGCTGGGGTATATTTAGTTTTAAGATTAAGTAATTTGTTTATGATGTCGAGCGATGTTTTAGCTATTATATCGATGATTTCATCATTAACGATATTATTTGCTAGTACTATTGCATTAGTGCAGTACGATATTAAACGAATTATCACGTATATCAATTTAGCGCAAATTAGTTACCTTTTTTATGCTTTTTCAACACAAAGTTGGAATTTGTCTTTGAATTGCTTAATTAATTACTCCGTAACAAGCACATTGTTAATTTTAGCCTCATCTATTGTAATTAAAAAATGCCAAGGTGAGCGTGATATAAGCAAATTAGGCGGTTTAATTAAATCTTTTCCAACGCTGTATATTGTATTTTTGTTAATTATGCTTTCACTCAGTGCTATTCCTTGGATTTCGGCATCATTTTATATCAAAGGAGATATCATTTGGGGAGTAATGGCGCAGGGTAGATTAATATCTGGAACGATTGGTCTGATAGGTATTTTATTTTCTAGCTTAGGCATTTGGCGTTTAATTTCAATGGTATTTTATCATAAACAAAAATGGTATGATTTTACAAAAATAAAATGGATAAGCTATAGCCCAATTTTTATCTTATTGGTATTTACTACCGCTTTATTTATTCATTTTCCGTTACCGATTCATGGCATTATTCCATTAGGCAAGTTAGATACTAATGGGCAATTGCCTTTTCAACTACTATTAGCCGCAGTGACAGGTTTGAGCTTTCTTATTGCCTACATTTTATATGTGCGCTCTAACAGCGAAGTGCGAGAAGTACTTAATACACCAATGATTAAATTATTTTTACGTTTGTGTAATAGTGATTGGCGTTATGATTATTTGTTAAATTGCTTATTTGTTAAACCTTATATCTATCTAGCTAAATTATTAAAAAAAGATCCTATTGCTTTATGGGATAATTGGATAATGTTGGGCATAAAAAAAATAAACGCATTTATCGTTGATCTAGAAAATGGGCAAATTAGATGGTATATGGTTTCGATGGTTATAGGCAGTATTATTATATTAATGTTACTGATTTTCATTTAATAAAGGTGTAATCATTCATGTTGTTATGGCTTGTTTTTTTACCTGTAATAGGCGGATTTGTTGGTTGGTTATGCCATGCATGTTTACAAAGAGGGGTAGTTTCCATCAACGTACAAAAGCGTTGGTCAAAATTACCCATAATTGTCGCATTTACCACAATTTGTATTACATTATCGATAGCGATCGTATTATGGATAGATGTCGCTGAAACACTAAAGCAAGGCGCAAACTGGGGAAAGGAAATTAATCTGGAGTGGATCCCATTACTAGGCATCCGTTTTCACCTTGTTTTAGATGGCTTATCAATGGTTGTTATTACCGCAACACTATTTATTGTATTATTGACTATTGTTTATTCTAGTAAAGAAAATTTAAACAATCTTGGTTTATTTTACCTATGCCTATTATTTATGACATCAACCATTATGATGTTGTTTGTCGCCACTGACTTATTTTTAATGTTCTTTCTGTGGGAAGCTGTGGTAATACCGGTCTATTTTTTGATCTCCTTATGGGGGCGCCGAGATTCGAGCTCGCAATTGCGCTTTAATGGGGCAAGCAAATTTTTGATTTATACCCAATTAAGTAGTTTGCTGATGCTAATTTCAATCGTTTCATTGGCACTAATCAACTGGAACTTAACAGGTCATTGGACATTTGATTCTCAGGAATTAATAAAAACACCAATATCAAGCCATACTGAATTTTTACTGATGTTAGGCTTTTTAGCTGCTTTGATAGTACGCATTCCTTTTGTTCCCTTTCATGGTTGGCTTGTTGAAGCCCATATTGAATCTTCAACAACTGGCTCAATGATGATTAGTGGATTATTACTCAATACAGCAGCATTTGGTTTATTACGTTTTGTTATACCACTATTTCCTAATGCTTCAATCATGATTATGCCATTGATGTTAGCTTGTGCACTGGCTACTGTTGTTTATGCAGCATTGCTTGCATTCAATCAAACCGATATTAAAAAACTTGTTGCTTATATTCATATCGCTTTAATGGGATTTGTTACTGCAATAATCTATAGCGGTTCTATTATTGCTTATCAAGGTGTAGTTATCCAGATGATAGCCATCAATTTAGCAATCGTTGGTATGTTTATAATTAGTGGGTTATTGGTTGAATGTTATTCCACTCGGAATATAAACCAGTTCACTGGGTTAAAAGGACGAGTGCCTTATCTATCTTCGTTAACTTTATATTTTATATTAGCTGTGTTAGGTATTCCAGGTACAGCTAATTTTGTTGGTAATTATATGATGTTACTTGGTAGTTATAACACATTTTCTTTTTATACCATTTTGCTAGTAATTGGCTTATTATTATTGTCTATTTCATTTATCGTGCGTATGCAGCCAATATTCTATGGCGCCGCAGATAAAGAGGCTTCCACAAAACATCTACTTAGTAAAAAAGATATTTTGTTATTATCAAGCATCTTAATTGTCCTTATTTTTATTGGTTTGTATCCACAACTGATTTTAGATATGTCTTATTCTATCATGAATCAAACACAACAATACATAACCACAGAACGAGTGGGAGAGTAATAATCTATGATAGCTTTATCGCCTATTTTTGTACTAAGCATTGCCATCATTGTTGTGTTATTTTCATTATTTGTTTTTAAAATAAGCACTAAAGGATGTACTATTTTAACTATTTGTGGATTAACATGTGCGTTAGCTTGTTCCGCGGTAGTTGGCTATAAAATTTCATTTAATGCACAAGCTATTGCAGATATCAGTAGTGATAATATGCAATTATCGGTATCAGTTTCAGACGCCAATAAAGAACTAACTCCATCAACTGAAGAAACGATAGCAATTGATACTGTGTCTACTGATGATGTGGACAAACAAAATGAAAACATTGATGACAACGTCAACAACAGTAAGATTGATAAGACAAATATTGATGCTAATTCAAACACTGATAATAGTTCAATAGATGAGTGGAAAGCACACCATATCACTGCACTTTTTACTTGTGATGGTTATGGGTTGCTTTATACCAGTTTGATTTTAATGATATCTATTGCTGTAGCCTGTTTTGCTTATCGTTGGTTCCGGCAAGAAAAGATTCATCACGGACTATTTTATTTAATCCTACTTTTCATGACATTAGGTGGAGTAACACTCTTATACGCAAGCCATCTCATTGCATTTTTTATTGGGATTGAACTGTTATCTATTCCATTTGTAGGGTTAATTGGCTATCAATATACACAGACTCATTCATTAGAAGCAGCAGTTAAATACATGATTTTATCTGCTATTGCCAGTGTATTTTTATTGATAGGGATTGCATTTTATTATGCAACTACTGGTGAGCTAACATTCAGTGGGCTAAGTTATCAACTCTCAACGATGACTTACCCAAGTACATTATTACTGATGGGTGTTTGTTTGATGTTAGTTGGTATTGGTTTTAAATTATCTCTCGTTCCATTCCAACTTTGGCTACCTGATGTTTATCAAGGCGCACCAACGGTTGTTGCTTTATTATTATCAACAGTTGGAAAGGTAGCAGTTTTTTGTGCCATTGCTAGGCTGTTTTTATTGGCACCGATTGTGAACAATGAAACAATCCGTATTATTTTAGTTATTATGGCTTTTTGTTCTATTTTATGGGGCAATCTATTGGCATTGATGCAAAGTAGCTTAAAGCGAGTACTTGCTTACTCCTCAATTGCACATTTTGGCTATTTATTTACAGCGTTAATTGCTGTGCAATATCAAGTACTTGCATTAGAAACTATTGGCGTTTATCTCATTGGCTATATTTTAGCTAATATCTGTATTTTAGGCACAATCAGCTTAGATTCCCATTCAGATGAACTACAAGATCATGAAAATGAGATCGATCTTTCAGGTCTATTTTGGAGAAGACCAATTCTTGCGCTAGCTATGGGGATTGGGTTTTTATCTTTAGCTGGTACACCATTAACCGCAGGTTTTGTCGGTCGATTTTTACTGGTGCTATTAGGTGTTACAGCAGAATTATGGTGGTTAGTTGCTGCTGTAGTGATTGGTAGTGCATTAGGACTTTATTTTTATGCTCGCTTAATTATCAATCTTTATATAAAACCAATTAACTGTGATGGAAAAATGTTAAGTGGAGCCTCGATTAAGTTAAAATGGACTAATATTAGAATAAGCGAATTAATCATCGTATTATGTGCCTTATTGACGATGCTTTGCGGAATTTACCCTAAATGGTTATTTAACTTAGTTAGCATGGCTCAATATTTAACCACATAATGAGCCTGTATCAGCTTCCTTTAATTCAATAGTGGAGTCATATTAACTAAAATAAATAAAACCAGCATTTTATCCTAAAACATATGTTTTCCTAAGGCTTTTTGACAAGAAATAGTTAATAACAGATTTATTTATTATGTTATAATTCTGACCTTTAAAAATTTATTTTAATCAAGAGGACCAGTATGGACTTTTTAATCTCTAATGCTTATGCCGCAGATGGTAGCCAACCCGGTGGCGATTTTTTCATGCCAATTATGTTAGTTGTGTTTGGTTTATTTTTCTATTTTATGATCATGCGTCCACAACAAAAACGCGCAAAGGCACATCGCGATCTTATGGCTTCTATCTCCAAAGGCGATGAAGTATTAACCAATGGCGGACTTATTGGTCGTGTATCAAAAGTCAACGAAAATGGCTACATAGCGCTAGAATTAAATGATACTACTGAAGTTGTGATCAAGCGTGACTTTATCACATCAGTTTTACCAAAAGGGACAATGAAATCGCTATAATAGGGATCATCTATTATTGTTCATTGTATTGATTATCTAATTCCACAAGAGAATATGTCGTGTTAAACCGCTATCCTTTGTGGAAGTACATTATGTTGGTTGTTGTAATTTGCCTCGGCCTTCTTTATGCACTTCCAAATATTTATGGTGAAGATCCTGCTATACAGATTTCAGGCTCAAATACTGCTGAAATTAATGTTGCTACGCAAGATAAAATCAGAAAACTTTTAGCTGATAATCACATCGAGACTAAATCATTAATTTATGAAAATAAGTCAATTTTAATTCGCGTTGGTGATAATGATACACAGCTTAAAGCAAAAGAGCTCATATCAGAAGCATTAGGTGAAGAATATATCGTTGCATTGAACTTAGCACCCGCAACACCAACGTGGCTGACAGCATTAGGTGCTGAGCCTATGAAACTCGGTCTTGATTTACGTGGTGGCGTTCACTTTTTAATGGAAGTCGATATGACAACCGCATTAAGTAAA
>NZ_LZGZ01000164.1:0-5900 GCF_001690515.1 Gilliamella sp. Fer4-1
GTCTATATCTCAAATACGACAGAACTCGGTACGGTATATACCAAGCAAGAACTCAAAAAACTATATCAATTTTGCCAAAAAAATCACCTTTATCTTTATTTAGATGGTGCAAGATTAGCGATGGCATTAACGGCAAAAGATAATGATATTACTTTTCCTGATTTAGCAAAATATACTGATGTATTTTATATTGGTGGAACTAAAGTGGGGGCTTTTGCTGGTGAAGCGGTGATATTTAATAATCTTTCCATTAATCAAGATTTTCGTTTTAGCATGAAGCAAAAAGGAGCAATCTTAGCCAAAAGCTGGATTATTGCCATACAAATTAAAGCATTAATGCAAAATAATCTTTATTTTGAGTTAGGGAAGCACAGTAATGAGATGGCTGATAAATTAAAAACACTATTTGAGAAAGCAGGGTTAACATTTATCGCCAAACCACAAAGTAATCAGCTATTTGTTAATTGTCCAATCCAACTGGCTGAAAAAATTCTTGCTCATTACGCCGTAGATAATCTTGGACAAACTGATGCTAAACACATTGGTTTGCGTTTTTGCACCTCATGGTCCACACAAGATGAAGAAATAGAATTATTTGCTGAGCAATTTCAGAAATGGTTAGCATAACAAATAAATAGCGATTAGGCGTTGATATGAACTACTTTAAATAAAATAACCTGCTCCCATTATTAAGGCTATATTATCTATTGATAAATAGTCTTAATACCGATGATATACTTATCTTATTTCTATCTCAGTAGTTTTTTATTTGATTTGCTTGTTTAAGTTCTTCAGGCGTATTGATATTAATAAAACAAAAAGTCTGATCATTAAAATCAACGGATTTTGCATCAATTTGTTCTAAAAATGACATTAATTTACGATTACCTTGTTCCAAATACAATTTAAGTTTTTGGATAACTGCTTTATGAATAAGCAAAATAGTTGGGTGATTATACTGACCATCACACGGGTAGATTGCTTTGCTGTTTGAAGTATGTATTGCTAAACGCGCGATTAAATCATTTGGTAAGAAAGGGGTATCACAACTAACAAATAAATTCCAATCTGTTTCACTACGTAATAACCCACTGTAAATGCCAGATAATGGCCCTAAATAGCCAGTTAGATCATCGCTAAATACTGGGTATTGAGCTTTTCGATATTGATTAGTATTACTATTGCAGTTAATCATAATTGAGTCAACTTGAGGTTTGATATGGTTAATGACATGTTGGTAAAGCGGTTTTCCGTTTAACAACAGTAATCCTTTATCATCACCATTCATTCGTAAACTTTGCCCTCCTGCTAGAATAATTGCAGTAATTGGTACACTTTTCATAAATTATTTCTCTTTTGCATTGCCAAAAAACAAAATAACATTACTATATAACAAAGTTGTTTTAAGTTTTAGCATACATATTTTAAACATAGCAGCTCAATTATTCATGAAATTGAGTATATACCAGCCTGTTTTTAATATGTAAATTAAATTTTATATCATCATCTTCAATTACTTTGAGGATTAAAAAAGGTATTAATTATGAAATGTCATCGTATTGATGAAGTAATGGAATTATTACAACCCGCTTGGGAAAGTGATTCAGATCTTAACCTATTACAATTTTTAGCTAAATTGGGTCAAGAAGCGGGGTTTGAAGGTGAATTAAAGGACTTGAGTGACGAAGTTTTAATTTATCATTTAAAAATGCGAGGCTCAGATAAGAGCGAAGCTATTCCAGGCCTAAAAAAAGATTATGAAGAAGATTTTAAATCTGCGTTGTTAAAAGCACGTGGAATTATAAAAGAATAAGGAGGATTATGAATATGAAAAAAACGCTGATAGCAATTAGTATTGCACTTTTTTCTGTAAACTGTTTTGCAGATGAAGGTAAAACAACAACTAAATCCGAAGTATCAACAACCACAACTGCGCCAGAGCCGATCGAATTAGGCAAACAATATGCTGCATTACCAACAAACCCTTCACCCGACAAAGAAGTTATAGAGTTTTTTTCGTTTAATTGTCCAAGCTGTTTTAGATTTGAAATTCAAAATCAAGGTTCGCACACCATTGGTAAAGCTTTACCAGAGGGGGTCAAATTTAAACGTTATCATTTAGAGGATTTTGGACCACTAGCTAAAGAGCTTGCGCAAGCGTGGGCTGTAGCGAATGTCCTTGGTATTGAAGATAAAGCTTCAGTTGCATTTTATAATGCAGTTCAAAAAGATAAAACAATAAAAACAGCTGATGATATTAAAGTGGTTTTTGAAAAATTAGGTATCAGTGGTGAAGTGTATGATAAAACCAAAGATGGCTTTTTAGTTAAAGCCTTTATGGCGCAACAAGCAAGTGCAATTAAAGAGATGAAACCAGAGTCTATTCCTACTGTTATTGTTAATCGTAAGTTTTTTATCATAGCAAATCAACTTAATATAACTAGTGATGAAGCATTTATTAATGACTATGCAAGAGTGACTGCATTTGTTGCTGGGTTAGATCCTAATGCAAAAGTAGAGCAAAAAACAAATTCCGATAAAAAATAATGTGATGATATATCATTGTTATCATTTTTTACTAAAAGTATAACCTATTATTTTTAATAGATAAGTTAAGCGTTTAGTACTAATATTACCATCCCTTTGCATAGCTATTTTACGCAAAGGGATTTTTTATTATAAGAATATGATTATTCTCTTTCTAAAGCATGAATAGGATCAAGCTTAGCAGCTCGTCTTGCTGGAAAGTAGCCAAAGATAATGCCAATTATACTGGAGCAACTAAATGCGGCAATAATGGCAAGAATGGAAAAACTCATAGCAAATGACGTAACAACAGCATTAAAAACAAACCCAATAGCAAATGAAAGTAAAATACCTACTGTTCCACCAATTAGGCAGACTAATACTGCTTCGATCAAAAATTGTTGTAGTATATCACTTGAACGAGCACCAACCGCCATACGTACACCAATTTCGCGAGTTCTTTCGGTGACCGAGACTAACATGATATTCATCACCCCAATACCGCCAACAATAAGTGAAATTAGCGCAATAGCTGAAACCAATAGAGTCATTACCCAAGTTGAGGAATTAATTGTTTCTCGTATATTGTCTGAGTTAAAAATATAAAAGTCTTTTGTGCCATGCCTTTTTAACATAATTTGATTAATAGCTTGCTCAGCAACCGATAGATCAACATTATCGTTAACGCGTACCGTAATACTTTTTAATGACGTTTGCCCAACCATACGATTAATAACTGTGGTATAAGGTAACCAAATATTTAAACTCTCATTGCTACCAAACCCTTGTTGTTGTTTGGTAGCAATACCAATTATTCTTACTGGTAATTGTCCCACCATTAAAATTTTTCCAATAGGATTTTGATTGGCAAATAATCGTTTAACCGTATTTTCATCGATTACCGCATCTTGTGTGGAAGCAATAATACTTGTTTCATCGAAAGATTTCCCCTGTGTAATATTATAGCCACGAACGGCAAAAAATTGCTCACCAACACCATTTACAGTTCCTATTACAGCAAGGTTGTTAATTCGAAAATAGACACTGGTTGCAAGGTTTGGGGTCGTACTATGAACAAAGCTTTGTTGAGCTAAAAAATCCGCATCAGATGAGCGCAATGTAGTGATTTTATCCGCATTGCGATCACCAAATCCCGATCCGGCATAAATTTCTAAAGTACTCGTTCCTAATGAATTAATATTAGATAAAATTTTTTGTTTGGTACCTTGACCTAACGCAACAACTGACACCACAGAGGCAATACCAATTATAATACCTAACATAGTTAAAATAGTTCGTAACCGTTGTGAGACCATCGATAAAATAGCCATTTTAAACGCATCACGAAAACGATAATATTTTGCCCAGAAATTATCTTGCGTTTTAGTCGCTTCGATCTGCTTAACTTGGCGATTAGCATTGCAATTTTGTTCAGATTGGTAATTTGGGTTAATTGAATCAGAAACAATATTCCCGTCACTAATTTCAACAACTCGCTGGGCACTTTTAGCAATATTTGTATCGTGAGTAACAATAATAACGGTGTGACCTTGTTGGTGTAATTCTTGTAATATTGCCATCACTTCTAAACCACTTTTACGATCGAGGGCTCCTGTTGGTTCATCAGCTAAAATAATTTGCCCACCATTAATTAAAGCTCGACCAATACTGACTCGTTGTTGCTGTCCTCCCGATAACTGGCTAGGTTTATTATCTATTTTGTCGGCAAGCCCTAAACGGGTTAAAATTTCATTCGCTCTTTTTTGTCGTTGCTCGCTGGTAATACCCGCATAAATAGCAGGAATTTCTACATTTCCACGTGCGGTTAGTGCATTTAATAAATGATAACGTTGAAAGATAAAGCCAAAATGCTCACGACGTAATTCAGCTAGCTCATCAAGGGATAACTTCCTTGTTGCGCGTCCACTAATAGAGTAAGTCCCTGAGGTTGGTTTATCTAGGCAGCCTAAAATATTCATCAAAGTGGATTTTCCAGATCCTGAAGCCCCAATAATAGCTACCATTTCACCAGCATTAATTGTCAGATTGATGCCTTTAAGAACTTGTATGGTTGAATCTCCTGCAGGAAACTCACGAACAATATTCTCAAGCTTGATAAGCGGTATATTATTCCCCATGTTAGAATCGAATCCTTGGTGATCTTACATTATTGCCTATTGAAGCGCCATTAGCACTACTGACCACAACAATATCACCTTCTTTAATACCTGATTTTATTTCAACATTGATATTGTTATCGGCACCCAAAATAACCTCACGCTCTTCAATTTCTTTATATTTATTTAACAGATAAATAACCGCTTTATTTTTGTCTAATTTTTTTTGGATTGCTTGAGAAGGAATAGTTAGCACATCTTTTGCTTCGGACAAAACGATATAAACTTGCGCTGTCATTGAAATTCTTAAAATATGATCGGGATTATCCACATCAAATAACCCATTGTAATAAATTGCACTTTTTGTGGATGATGAGCTTGACGAGGTTGCCTCTGTATTAATCGAGTCTGGCGCAGGCTCGATTGCGCGCAGAGTTAAACCATCAAAACGCCTATTAGGTTGACCTAAAATAGTAAAATAAACTGGCATTCCTTTTTTAACATTAACCACATCAGCTTCAGAAATTTGTGCCTCAATGGTCATTTTATCAAGCTGAGCTACTTTAACTATGGTTGGTGCACTTTGCACGGAGTTAACTGTTTGCCCTTCATCGACTGGAATTGCGACAATTACACCATCAATAGGTGAGCGAATTTTAGTATATCCTAAGTTCACTTTCGCTGTATCTACAGCAACTTGTGCTTTAACAATATCGGCATCAAGTGCTGCAATATCGGCTTTAATTACATCAAGCTCGGCTTTTGCTGCATCCAAATCAGATTGAGCACCAACGCCTTTATTAACTAACTTGCGATGGCGATCATAAGTTAATTGATAGTTAATTAATTTCGCTTTTTTAGCTTCACGCTGTGCTTCTAAACTATTGAGTGATGCTTCTGATTGTTTTAAATCATTACTTTGTTTAAGATCGTCAATCTCTGCAATCATATCGCCTTGTTTAACTTCATCACCCAATTCAACATAAAGTTTTTTAATTTGACCCGAAACTTGAGCACCAACACTGACTTGTTTAAATGCACTAATTGTCCCATCTGCTAGGACTGTTTTTTCAATATTGCCTTTTGTTGCCGGTGACGTAATATAATTAACTGTCGTTTGCGAAGAGAAAAAAATTATTTTTGTAATATAAATAATTGCAAAAGTAATGACGGCTATGAATAAATACTTTTTTTTAAAAAACTTTAACAATCTTTTTCATCCTTATGTTTTGTTATTATTTTTTAACCATTGTATCG
>NZ_LZGZ01000165.1:0-4405 GCF_001690515.1 Gilliamella sp. Fer4-1
TATATTTAACTAATTTTTTTATTTATGTATTTTGCTTTTTTATCACCGCATAAAAAGAAAATAGCAAAAATCATAAATCCTAAAACGACTAACCCAAGATGATTAAATGTTGTTGATGCACCATTGGTATCATAAAAATCACCGACAAGAGTAGAAAACAAAATAACACCAACAGAGCCTGCAACCTGATAACCGATTAAAAAGACGGTTGCTGAAAGACGAGCATTAAAATTAATATCAATATATTTAAATACGGAAACTAAAATGGTAGAAATCTCTAAACAGTGCATAAGTTTAATGATTGAAATAATGGCAATGCTACTAACATGCCCTGTAAGGAAGATGCGCGAAGCTGAAATAAATGCAGCAAAAATCAAAGCATTTTTTGCCCCAACACGATTTACAACGAATGGCACGCAAAACATCACAGCAGCTTCTAGAAAAACTTGAAACGAGTTTAAGATACCATATAAGCGATAGCCATCATTTACATCTTCAAATTGCTGAGTAAAATAAACAGGAAACAATTGCTGATCATAAATATTATAAAGACTATAGGTACCAAGCACATAAACAACAAATATCCAGAATTTTTTCAGCGCAAAGACAGACATAATTTCGTTAAAACTTAATTTGTCCTTTTTCTGAAAAATTGCTTCAGATGATTTGTTTAAATCTGGTTTAAAATTAAAATTTAGAATCATAAAACAGATTCCTACGACTGATGCAGCCCAGAAATTCAAATGAGGATTTATGCTAATCAAAATACCAGCAATAAAAGTACCTACAGCATAAGCAATACACCCCCAAGTGCGACATTGACCAAATTCAAATCCAAATGCTCGGCTGATTTTTTCACAATAGGAGTCAATTAATCCCATTCCAGCAACCCAACCAAACCCCAAAAAGAAACTACCAAAAATAACGCCAATATAAAAACTATGCCGTAATAGAGGTTCATAAACATAAATTAATGCAGGAGCAGCACAGGTAATAATGATACTTTGAAACCAGATAAGATGTTTTTTCAGAACTAATTTATCCTGATAAACACCATACACAATCATAATAATTAATGAGATAAAGTAATTAAATGAATAAATAATGCCTGTCTGTTTTGCCGTTAAACCAATCTCCTTACTTAGCCATATGGCATAAAATGAAAAGACGAAACTACCTGCAGCGTAATACATAAAACTGTAACATGAAGCAAACCAATAAGTTGGTTTGTTATAAAATGCGTTTGTCATAATTTATCCCATAAAAAGTGAACCACTGTAATTGAGTATGCAGAGCTAAAAATTTAGCTTTAAAGGGTTTATTGGATAAATGTGATCAACATCAAAATTATTTTATTAACTTAGATAAGAAAAATTATTGTGCACAATTTTATTTTAAAAAAAATTAATAGGTTAAAACAAAAGGAGTGAAAATTTTATAGAAAGAAATAAAACATTATATTTGACTAAATTCTGATATAAACCGATAGGAAAAATTTTTATGATCTTATTAGCGTTATTTTATATAAAAAATAACGCTAATATATTACGGATTGACATATTCCGTGATGTCATAATAGGTTAACGTTGATCATCAATAGTAACCCCTGTTGGTGGGATAAATTTAAATTTATTTAAATCAACTTTACCTAACACTTGGTGAGACAAGTCATAAAAACTACGCTGACCATCTTCTTCAATTATCGTAAAATTTGAGATCATGCCAGTTGGTAAAACCGAAATGACAAAGTCTTGATTAGAACCATCTGTTGGCTTAAGTGTAAATGAATTCTGCCTACGCGTTACATTATAAGCATTCCAAATCGGATTATGGCTATCAGAAATAAGTAACATTAAACGATTATCAACGGCTTTTTTCAAATTCATGACACTCACTTGCTCAACAGCTGGCGTATAAACCCAAAGACTTTCACCATCTGAGATAATTGATGTTACATCAGGCTCATTCATTGTCCAATTAAAATAATAAGGCCTTGTCACCCATAAATCGCCTTTTCCTTGTTGAACTGGTTGATTATCGACAGTTTTTACATCCTGTGAAAACTGAGCATAAAAGCCATCAATTTTATCTAGGCGTTGTTGCAAAACTTCTTTATCGTTTGCCCATGCTGACGACATACTAACCAATAACCCAATTAATAATAAAAATTTTTTCATGATAAATCCTTATGTCTGCGTCCTAGAAAATAACTGTATTCTAAAAAAACTGTTAACAAACTAAATTTAAGTAAGAATATTAGCTTTTTTCGATTTATGCGGAAAGCTATTTTATTTTTCACTTATTGATTAACAAGTATATAATACGTTTAATATCGCAAAGAATGGATACAGTGTATCATGCCTAGTATGTCTTTTGAATTTACAACTGATCAATTTAAGCCTCTAGCAGCAAGAATGCGCCCGCAGATCTTATCACAATACATTGGGCAAACACATCTATTAGGAAAAGAAAAACCACTTTCAAAAGCCATTGAAGCGGGTAATTTACATTCAATGATTTTATGGGGACCACCAGGTACGGGTAAAACCACGCTTGCTGAAATTATTGCTCACCATGCTAATGCCAAAGTTGAGCGTATTTCGGCGGTAACTTCTGGTATCAAAGATATTCGAGAAGCAATTGAACGTGCCAAAATTAATCAACAATCAGGGGTAAGAACGATCTTATTTGTTGACGAAGTCCATCGTTTTAATAAAAGCCAACAAGATGCTTTTTTACCGTATGTTGAAGACGGCACCGTCACATTTATTGGTGCAACGACGGAAAACCCATCTTTTGAATTAAATTCAGCATTATTATCTCGTGCTAGGGTCTATTTACTTAAATCATTGAGCAATGATGATATTGAGCAAATTTTGCAACAAGCGATGGAAGATCCCGATCGTGGTTATGGCAACCGAAATATTACTCTACTAGAAGAAACAAAAAAACAAATTGCCGAATTCGTTGGTGGTGATGCTAGACGAGCGCTTAACACTCTTGAATTGCTTGTTAATATGTCGGATGGCAAAGCATTAACACCTGAATTACTAAAAGAGGTCATTGGTGAGCGAAGTGCAAGATTTGATAACCAAGGTGACCGTTTTTATGATCTTATATCAGCTGTTCATAAATCAATTAGAGGCTCAGCCCCCGATGCCGCTCTTTATTGGTATGCAAGGATAATTTCGGCTGGTGGTGATCCATTATACGTAGCACGTCGATTATTAGCCATTGCATCAGAAGATGTTGGTAATGCTGATCCAAGAGCCATGCAAGTAGCTTTAGCTGCTTGGGACTGCTTTACTCGAGTTGGGCCAGCAGAAGGTGAGCGGGCTATCGCTCAAGCCATTGTTTATCTTGCTTGTGCACCTAAGAGTAATGCTGTTTATCTTGCTTTTAACCAAGCGATGAAGGATGCAACATCCAAACCAGATTATGATGTCCCTGAACACCTACGCAATGCGCCAACCAGTTTGATGAAAAATTTAGGTTATGGTGCGCAATATCGCTATGCTCATAATGAGCCCAATGCCTTTGCCGCCGGAGAAAACTATTTTCCCCCTGAAATGGCCGATACAAAATATTACCATCCAACAATGCGTGGTGCGGAAAAAAATTATGCCGATAAACTAGCATGGATAGAAGAACAAAATCGCACAAGCACCTTACAACGCTACAAATCTAAATAAAATAGCTAATTTTATACTCTATTTTTATTGTCTCACACTTTATAGCCCGAATTGTTTAAATGTAGGAATTACTTGCGTTGTTTGTAGTAATTTGAGAAACTAGAGTTATGAATAGGCATAAAAAAACAAAACTAACTATTTGTTGGCATTGATAATTTTTCACGTGAGCTTTATGCGGGCATTTACCTTGATAAATCTCAATATAGCTCAGCATTATTTTTACAAAATGATGTGCTAGCTCAATGTCCTTATATCGTTGAATGCATTCATTCCGATAATGGGCGTGAATATCAAGGTACAAATGAATACCTATTTGTTAAAATAGGTAATAATCATCTGATAAATCAGAAACTTACTAAACCAGCCTGCCCGCAAACAAATGGGAAAGCGGAAAAAGTCATACGTACTTTAATGAAGATGTGGCATAATATGCAAATATTCGAAGATTCAAAAGATAGGCAACAAAAACTTAAGCGATTTATTAACTATTATAATACGGTTAAATCGCATAAAGCTATTTCGGGGAAAACTCCTTATGAGTTTTTAGAGGATTATTTTAATCATGAAGTGTAAACAACTTGATGTTTTCCTACAGTTTAGATATTTAATTAGCTTTCCGCCTTATAACAAAATATAAAAATATTTTGAAAGATCTTAACTAATTATATAATAGGTAGTAACAATTATTTTATTATTAATTTGTATATAATAAT
>NZ_LZGZ01000166.1:0-4594 GCF_001690515.1 Gilliamella sp. Fer4-1
ACAAAAATAGAACCGCTTATACAGCGGTGAAATAGCATGATTTACAGACAATAATAATGTTTCCTAAGCTACCTATACGGCAGTACTCCAAGTATAAATCAATCCCCCCACTTTTACTAGCAACTACCACTCATCTGATAATATTTTGTCAAAATTTTTC
This sequence comes from Gilliamella sp. Fer4-1, assembly GCF_001690515.1. Lineage (NCBI taxonomy): Bacteria > Pseudomonadati > Pseudomonadota > Gammaproteobacteria > Orbales > Orbaceae > Gilliamella > Gilliamella sp. Fer4-1. The sequence goes on from NZ_LZGZ01000166.1 coordinate 161, forward strand.
AGGTGATATATATGTTTTAGTATAAAACTAACAATTATTTCTTTTCATAAAAACCAAAATAAGGATGAAAATACCAATTACTATCCCGATATAAGCTGACACTACAAAACTCATTGGCTAATCGGTATAAGTTTTTATTGGGGAAATGTTCCGCTATTTTTGTTATGGCTTGTTCTACACTATTTTCTAACCACGGTTTCACTTGCGGATTTTCAAATAACCAGTGTTTGTATTTAATTTGGTTATTTTGAGTACTTGGGCAGCGCTCATCTGGTGTTTGCCATGCGATATCTGCATAGCTAAATTGATAATCGCCATCATCATTAAGTTGGCAGATATATTCATCTTGTGTCTTATTATTCCCTCTAAATGGTGAAATCGCCTGTAAATGCACACAATGGTGATGTGCTAAATCTGGTTGCCAATAGCTGGTGACATAATTACTTTTACGGGCATGAATCGCAAACAGATTTGCCATGACCTTATGTTCTAATTCGGCGAGCGTTAACCCATCTTCAGGACAGGATTTAATACGTGGAATAGCGTCAATATTTACTAACTGATGCTCAGGAATTAGTTCATTTGTTTTATGGGTTTTCAGCAAGAATAATGGCTTTTCTTCAAATCCAGGTTTAGTAAAACAGGCTTTTCCAGTACTATAATTAGCTTCAATTGCCGTTAAATTCGATCCTAATATCGCCACATTGGCCTTTTGTGCCATTTTTTGTGGTCGATGTCGCCATACTCGCCCCACTAGCTGGATAATAGAGCGCATGGATGATGGTTCAACAATTGCCCAATCATAATCGTGATCACGCCCAACTTCGGTGACTGGCGTGCCGATAACAATAAAAATATGGTTTTGTTTATCGCTATCTTTGATGGCATTGATAATTTCAGGTTGATGAAATAATGCCTGTTCATCACTGCGATTTAAAATTCTATCAAGTTTTTCTTCTAGCTGGCTACGCAATAATAGCAATTGCCGAGCATGATAAACCACGATGTGAAAAGCAGTATCAGTAGGTAACTTGGTTTGGGCATAAATTTGTTGTGTAAGTGAAATAACATCTTCGGTATGGGCAAAACGCATTAAACCAATACTTACCTTTTTTTGTGATTTTTTATCTATTTGATGATGATCTTGGTGAAATTGATAAGCTTGATCTAATAATTGTTTAGCCAGCACACCATAATTGATTTTTTGGTTTTCTGTTTTATTTTCTTGGTAATTTAGTAGATCCAAAATATGCCCTTGGCGACGGATTGCGCTCTGTTCTAATTGATGAATGCGCATTGCTACAAATTGTTGATGGTGATCGCTAAACGTTTTAGTATCAGCAATTGGTGATATCGACTGTTCATATTCATCAAACCAACCACATACAATGGTATTATCGGCATATTGGTTATTTTGATTCCAAATTTTTCGCCCTGCTTGGTAAGCATCAAATAATCCAGCAATTAAATCTGGCGTTAAGGTTGCTGATGAGAGTAGTACTTTGCTACCAAATAACCCAGCTAAATGCACCAAGCGAGCCAGTGCAGGTAAGTCATGTTGATCAAAATCATCCGGCTCATCTAAAATCAAATCTGAAGTTAACAATCTTAACGTGGGTGCAATATATTTACCACCACGCCCACATTCACTCGCTTGAATAATATGGTCAATAGTGCATGTCACAATGGGCGCATAAAGTAATTGCCGTGCTTTACTGTCTTCGATAATCGTCCCTAATTCACAATCCGCAATACCACTTTCGGCTACATCAATATATTCATCAAGTAACGATTCGATAGATTCACTACCTTGGTTTTCTGATTTTTTTTGAGAATCGTTTTGTTGAATTTCTTCATTACTCAGTTCAAACAAGGTTTTTGTGGCTCGCCCACCCACTAAAATCGCCAGATGTTCATCACTTAAGTGTAATCTTTCTCTTAATGCTTTACCTGTTTGCAACGTTAAAACACGTAATCCCAGTGCGACGGTAAAGCGCACGCCGCGTTTAGGATTTGAAAGCGCATACATAATCCGCCCATTGGCTAAGGTTTTACCGCAGCCAGTCGATGCCATATTCACGCCAAAAAAGCCACATTCATCAGATAGTTGTTGATAACTTTTGGCTAAATCAAACGCGTGATTTTGCCATTGGAATCGTTTTATAGTTGTTCGTTTGGTGAAAGGTTTATGTTGATTGATGGCAGGTAATTCTGTGATTATTTTAGGTAATAAACGAGTAAAGCGAGCCGCTAAATTAGCGCCCCCAATTAAATGATCATCTAAACACTGTTTAGGCTTTTTTTGGTAATTTGTGTTAGCAATCAGTATTGTTTCATTTTCTTTTGCCTCTTCACATGCTAAAGACAAGCTTGAGTAGTTATGATCAGCCACCATTAAACTTAAACGCGAAATATGCAATAAAAATGCGTCAATATTAGCCAATTGCATTAAAGGAATATGGTTTAGGGCTTTGGTTGCATAACGGCTTAATTTTTTAAGCCAAGGTTGGCTTAAGGTGATATCACTTTTTAGTTGCCAAAAATCGTTGGGTGAAGTGTGTTGACTATGACTATTTTTAACCCATTTATCAATTGCCTTAAATGTTTTATAAAAACTTCGGATAGTTAAGCCCGATATATCAAAATCTACTTTTTGTGCATTTTTAATATCGCCCGTTAATGAGTCCGGTAAAAACGGCATTCGATGATGCGACACAATGAGCCATGCGATCCACTGCGCCAATAAAGGCAGTTGGGTAAGATCATTTTTTTCGACTTGGGTGAGCTGTTTGTACCAATTAGGATGCTGTTGTCGATATTCAGTAAAATTCGCTAATCGATCAAATAAGGCTTCGTTGGTGGGGCAGTCTTGAATCATTAATAAAAATAATTGCAACGAAATCCATTCATGTCGATAAGGATCAGCAGCCACAGCCGTTTCTGCTCGTAATTTAGATTGAAAACCAATCGTTGCTTTACCTAAATCATGAAGTAATGCTGCTATGGTTGTGATTAATTGAATAGTGGTTGCATATTGCCAACAATTTTCGCTGTCACTGCGTAAAATATTACGCCGCGTACGGTTGGTTGGGACGCGCCCTTCTTGATTAAATTGACTGCGATCACCCACAATCCACAAAAGATCAGTTAAATTTTTACCATGAGTCCAATAGCAAGCAACTGCGGTATTTTTTCGTGCGGTTTTGCGTAACAATTTATAGAGTGTTTGTAGACCGGCTTCGGTCATTGGGCTTTGCCATGTGCGTTCACCGCAACGCTCAGCGAACTGATCAATAATGCGACGCGTTTCAGTTAAGGCATTCTTTTTGCATTGGCTAACAAGTAAAATATTCATATTTGATCGGCTATCTGTTTTAAGGTATCAATAATTTTATCGAGTGCTTCTAATTGGGCAAATTGCGCAATGCACGCCATACGAAATTCTTTTTCACTATCCCCTTGTTTAGCTGATAAAAACGCTTGAGGTAATACAATGCCATCTTTGATAATATCGGCCGCATCAAAAACTAATCCACCTCGGCGAGTTTTGCCGTGTAAAATAGCAAGCCCGTGGGGTAACCCCAATACCCAACAAGCCGTTGCGCCAAGGCCATAGGCTAAATAGTTACCATGATCTAAAAATTGGTTAGCGGGATCATGACTTTTGCCTCGTGTGCCTTGTTCTCGTTTAAATTTGTCATCTTGTAAGGTTAATTGATTTGCCATGCCATAAAGACGTTTGCTAATTCGCCCTTCTGCGGCTAAAAGTGCTTGGCTATTATCCACATCGGTAAATTGTTGTATTGCATCAGTAAGAATATGCGTTAACTGCGTTTTATCAACATCCCAATCAAATTGCGGCCAACACTCACTAATAATATTAAGCCTTGTTTGTTGCAATAATTTAGCTGCTTGTAATCGACGCTTGTCATCAAACCAAAATTGACACCAACTTTGTAGGTATTCTGTAGGACGATATTCACTTTGTGGCGAAAAAAATTGACAGGCAAACTCAGATTCAGTTGATGAAAAAAGTGGGGTTCCGCCTCCTCCACAAAAACCAATCATGACGCCTGCACGTGAAAGCTCTCGCACGGCTGCTTGCGTTAATGACGTTCCGGTGCCTAATAAAATACAGGTAGTATTAGCTATTGGGATATTCCAATATAAAGACTGTTGCCCTTGCTCCGTCACATACTCAACACGCCCACCATTAACCAAAACACGGCAATGCTCTAAATAATAAATATTGGCACGCTTGGAATGCATGATCGTTTTTAGATCAGATGAATGAATCATATCCATATATGATAACTTGTTAAATTAATTAAAATATAATAAATAAATTAACACGATATTGCATAAAAAACGAGCATTTTCTTGTGGTTGTAAGCAGTGAGTTCATTATTTTTACTTTAGCAAAGCAATCTTGAT
>NZ_LZGZ01000167.1:0-16072 GCF_001690515.1 Gilliamella sp. Fer4-1
CACTTATAAAATAGTGTTTTGTAAGTAGCTATTTAAATGGGAAACTAGTCTTGATGAGTAAAGATAGATGCAAATTTATTTTTATACGTTTCTTTACTGGTTTTAGCGAATCGAATTGTTTTGAATATACCCAATAAGCTTGCTTGATGCATGCGGTACAATAGGCGATGGATCGTTAAAGCAAAAAAGCCTTTAACGCTCATTTCTCCTTTTCCAGCAATTTTAACCACACCTTGAGCGGTATCATGCAAAGAAATAATTGTTCCATTATCTGTATAACTGAATGATTTCATGGATTTATTATTTAACATGTTAACAATGTTTTCATAACAAACTTTTGCCATTTGATGTGCGGCTTGTGCGGTAGCGGGAGCGGCTCTTCCGCTGTCTTGCATTGCGTAAGCACAATCACCAATAACAAAAATATTATCATCGCGTGTTGTTTGTAATGTTGGTTTAACCACAAGTTGATTAGAACGGCTTGATTCTAAACCAGCAATATCTTTTAGATAGTCAGGCGCTTTTACCCCAGCAGTCCAGATCATAATATCTGCGTGAATGGTATCGCCTTCTTTTGGATAAAAGCCATCACTTTCCGCTTTAGTGATCATGGTTTTTGTTAATACGCGAATGCCACGGTTTTGTAAAGTTTCAGTGATACTTAATGCTGTTTTTTCAGGTAGGGCAGGTAAAATACGATCAGTTGCTTCAATAACGGATACATCTAGTAAATCTGAACACATTTTATTGTGACCACAAGCGCCGAATGTTTCAACCATGTGAGGTAATTCAGAGGCTAATTCAACACCTGTTGCACCGCCACCGACAATAGCAATACGAATTTTATCTTCAGTTTTTTCTTGTTTTTCATCAATAATTGAACAAAAACCAGCAAATTTGGCAATCAGTGTTTCACGTAAACGAATTGCAGCATTTTGGTCATCTAAAAAGATACAATGCTCTTTAACACCAGGTGTGCCAAAATCGTTTGAAGTACTTCCTATTGCTACAACTAAAATATCATAGGGTACAGCGATAGATTCGTTGTTTAAATCTTCAATAATAATTTGTTTTTCTTCACGGTTAAGATCTTTAAATGTACCTTGCGTAAATTGAAAGCTGTGTTGTTGCCCTTGTGTAGCATAATCAATTTTATCAGCTTGTTCGTTCAAAACACCTGTGGCAAATTCATGTAATAAAGGCTTCCACAAGTGATAGCTGTTTTTATCAATTAGTCTAATTTCGGCTTGGTTGTCTTTACCTAGTTTATCGCCAAGGTCTGTAGCTAGCTCTAAACCACCGGCTCCACCACCAATAATTATTATTTTTTTCATAAATTTCGAACCTTATCGTATATTAATTGAAAATATCATACTAAATAAGTAGGTTTTTATCTATTTCTTTTAACTAATATCAATTATAAATAAAACCTATTAAAGTGATGTTTTATAATTATCAAAATTTATTTAAAGGCTAAATAGAATATAGCCATATTGACTATTCATAATGTTAATATATTCTTATTTTTAAAATAAAAATTCTGCTTTTGTTGTTGAAATAAAGCATTTTTGGTATAACCTATAATATAGTAATCGTTACAATTTAAGTATGTAAAATCTGTAATGCATACCATCGTCCTAATTGTTTAGGTCTTATCTAATCATTATCACTCTATACAAAATTTATGAATAAAAAAATTTTTATTACGATTGTGTTAATTGTTATTTTAATCTCAATGACAATTTTAATTCGCTCACACAATAGTCAGCTTATCTTACAAGGTGAGGTTGATGCGCCTAATGTTAGTATTTCGTCAAAAGCGAAAGGGCGCGTGCAGGTGATACACGTCAATCGAGGTGATGATGTAAAACCAAGCGATATATTGATAACGCTTGATAGTCCAGAGCTATTAGCACAAGTCAAAGCAGCGCAAGCGGCTTGCGATCAAGCACGAGCCCAAGTCGCGCTTTCTGAACATGGAACACGTGAAGAAAGCATTCGCTACTATGAAGCGTTACTTCAACAAGCTAAAGTTGCTTATAATAATGCATCCAAAGAATATGATCGTAACAAAGCGATTTCGGTCAAAGGTTATGTTTCTCAATCGATCTTAGATAATGCATTAAAAACGCGTGATGCAGCCTTTCAACAAGTTCAGTCAGCACAAGCTAATTTAGATCAAGCCAAAAATGGTGATCGTATTGAACAACGTGAAATTTATGATGCTAAATTAAAAGAAGCAGAAGAGCAGCTTAAACAATTACAAATTCAATACGATGATTTACAAGTAAAAGCCCCCGTTGAAGGTGAGGTTGGTTCAATACCAGCCGAAGTTGGCGAGTTATTTAATGCCAATAGTCCATTATTGACTGTAATTCAACTACCAAAAGCGTACTTTATATTTAATCTTCGTGAAAACATTATGCCTAATATTCATAAAGGCGATCATGTTAAGCTTGAAGTGCCTGCTCTTGGTAATAAGGAAATTGAAGCTGAAGTTCGTTATATCGCACCTATGGGTGATTATGCAACAAAACGTGCAACACGAGCTACCGGTGATTTTGATTTAAAAACCTTTGAAGTTAGGCTTTATCCAACAAAGCCTATTACTAATTTACGTGCAGGTATGAGCACATTATGGAAAATAGACAATTAATTGGGGATTTTTGGCACCGCTTTAAAGAAGCGTTTAATGCTGAAATACCCACCATTTTTAAACGATTTACTTTCCATTGGCTAATGTGGATTTTGCCACTAATTATTTTTGTATTAATCAGTAGCATATTCCACCGCGGTGTGCTATTTGATTTACCTGTTGGCTATATAGATCATGATAACAGTGTTTTATCACGTGAAATTGTGCGCAATCTTAATGCCGGTGCACATGCAAGTCTTGTTAACTATGATAGTCAGCTTTCAGAGGCCGAGCGCGATTTGCGAAAAGCAAAAATTTACGCCATTTTTTACATTCCCCCTAATTTTGAAGCAGATGTATTAGCTGGCCGTCAGCCCACTCCAATGCTATATTACAATGCGTTATACTATAGTGCGGGCTTGTATTCTATTATGGACTATTCTGGCCTTATTGCCGCATTAAATACTCAATACCGTAGCACAATGGCAACTAGTATTGGGATACCAGTACCTAAGCTTGCAAAAGTAAACTTCAATTATGATGGATTGTTTAATGCCAGTGGTAACTCAATGTACTTTCAGCAATTTTCTGCTGTTGTGCATCTACTACAACTGTTTGTTGTCACAATAACGATTCATCTATTAGCACAATTACCAAAGCGAACTCGCCCTAATTATCCTTTTGTTTTGGGAAAATTAGCACCTTATACCATTTGGTTTACTATGCTACTTATTTTCGAAATTGCCATGCTTGTTCTGTTTTCTCATGCTCGTGTATCAGGTTCGCCTTTTGCCATGGTGACGGTGGTATTTTTCTATGTGATTGCTGCACAAAGTATTGGTATTTTGCTATATACTTTTACTAAAACCCCTATTGATGCTTATACTTATATCGGTGTTTTAGTTGGACTTGCGTTAACTTATTCTGGTGTTGTTGTGCCTGAACTATCTATGCCTTGGATTGCAAGGTTTATTTCATCACTAGAACCATTAACTTATGCTCTTAATAAGCTGTTCGATCTGTTTTTACGTCACTCTAGTTATCTTTCAGTGTTAAAAACCTGTGTTATTTTAATGGTCTACCCAATAATTATTACCGTGTTAGTGAGAAAACGTCTAGTAAGACGACTACATTCACAGTAAGAGGAAACACCAAGATGCTTAAAATATTTTGGTCTTCATTTATAAAAATATTTTTGCTTATGTTAGTGAGACCAAGGTGGTTATTGTTACTCTTATCTGTCTCATTGATGAGTTTAGTTTATAGTAATGGAACCATAACCAGCTTGCCAGTAGCCATCGTCGATCAAGATCATACGCCAACTAGCCGAAGTTTAATTCGTTCTTTAAATACCAGTTCAAAAATAGAGACCCTTATATATGAGAGTTCTCTGCAAGCTTATGATGATATTAATAATCACCGACTTTTTGCGGTATTTACAATTCCAAGAGATTTTGAAAAGCGGTTATTAAATGGCGAAGAAGTGACAATACCTGCATATGGCGATGCTTCAAGTCGTTTAGCCAATGGCTTAATACAAGTCGATATAAAAGGGATCTATCAACAGATATTAACCCAATATAATACTCGAATAATGCGTAATAGTGGATTTTCAGATAAACAGATCAATATTATTTTATCGCCAATAAATGGTCAAACTGAACCACTTTATAATCCTGGCGTCAGTTTTGCCGCTATTACCTTTCCGGGTTTATTAGTAATGTTATTGCAACACTCATTTTTAATTGCTTCAACACGTACTAATATTACATTAAACTCGTTACCGCAAGGTAAACCACCTAAAATTGTTAGATTGGGTAGTTTATGTGGTCTTATACCGATCTGGTTATTTTTATCCATTGTGCTATTTGGTTTATGGCCTTGGGTTCTTGGTTATCGACAGCTTGCAAATATACCCGAAATTCTAATTATGACATTTCCATTATTGCTTGGCGTTTTAGGGCTCAGTAAATTACTGACTGAATGTTTACGTAAAACCGAAATGATCTATTTGACACTCGCATTTTTGACAACCCCCGTATTTTATTTATCGGGTACAATTTGGCCGCTTGATGCCATGCCTTTTGGGGTACAAATAGTTTCTAAAATGTTACCATCAACTTGGGCAACTAATATGATTGCTGGTGTAAATCAAATGGGATTAGGCTTACTAGATAATTTATTTAATGTTTTTATGATTTTATTACTGGGGATCATATATGGTTCACTTGGCTTTTTTATTGCAGCATTGCGAGAAGGTCGAGTAAGAAAATTTTTAAAAAACTCAACGTCTAAATCTAGAAAAATATAATAATCAATAGATTATCAATGATATAAAATATAAATCCAGTGGCTTATTGTTATTAGCTTTACCGATTGATATTAAACATTGCTATGATGATTTAAATTGATCGTTAATAACTTTTTATTAGTACAAGATTAGTACAAGCAGTTAGGCTTGCTTTATTGGTTAATTTATTTTATTGTTTGAGAATTATCTTGAATTAGCACTCGTTTATTTAAATTTAATATCGTTTTACTTGTATTCGCGTTATACTAAATAAACTTATATACCACAGCAAAAGGAGACTTGATGATGGAGTTTGATACTTCAATTCTTTGCGATTATTACCCAGAAGATGTTAACGTAGTTGAACCGATATTTAGTAATTTTGGGGGCGTTGCATCATTTTCAGGTCAAGCTGTAACAGTTAAATGTTTTGAAGATAACGGGTTACTATACGAAATTTTACAATCAGACGGCTCAGGTAAGATTCTTGTCATTGATGGTGGTGGTTCTGCGCGTCGAGCATTAATTGACGCAGAGCTAATCGATATTGCCGTGCAAAATCAGTGGGAAGGGATTATTGTTTATGGCGCTGTTCGTCAAGTTGATCACCTGGCTGAAGCTGATATTGGTATTCAAGCGCTGGCAGCAATTCCAGTTGGTGCTGAGGATCAAGGAATAGGTGAAATCGATATTCGAGTTAACTTTGGTGGCGTAACTTTCTTTTCTGGTGATTTTATCTATGCTGATAACACTGGTATTATTTTATCTGAAATTGCGCTCGAAATTGAAGATAAATAAAAAATAACCTATACCGCCGAAGCCTATCGGCGGGTTTTATATTTAAAATGTGCGCTTTTCTAAAGTTTTTTAACAAGGATTTTGTTAATGCTAAATTATTCGATTACGAATATAACCGCCAGTTACCGTTTTAATCAGTCCCTCTAGTTCCATATCCAATAATTTAGTTGTCACTTCGGAAATCGGTAAATTGACTTGCTGGGCAATAATATCAATAGGAATAGGTTGGTGGTGAATCACAGCAAAAATTTCCGGATACAAAATAGAATGACTTGGCGCTTCTTTAATTGAATTAAGCGAGTTATTTACTACTGATAAATAGTTATAATAATGCTCTAAAATATCAGCAGGTTTAGAAACTAAATAAGCCCCTTGTCTAATTAAATAGTGCGTTCCGCTACAGTTTTCATTATTAATATCACCCGGCAAAGCAAATACATCGCGATTTTGTTCAAGTGCATAGCGCGCAGTAATTAGCGAGCCGCTTTTTTCTGATGCTTCAACCACAAAGGTGCCCAAACTTAACCCACTAATAATTCGGTTTCGACGAGGAAAGTAAGCCGATCTAGCTTTTTCAAACGGCAAAAATTCGGACACAATTGCACCATTTTGTGCCAAAATATCATTGGCTAAGTTTAAATTTGATCTTGGTGCAATCTTTGCTAAACCACTACCTAACACTGCAATTGTACGACCCGATGCCTCAAGTGCACCACGATGACAAATTGCATCTAACCCTAGCGCCAAACCACTGGTTATGGTTAAACCATTAATCGCTAATTCGCTTGCAAAATATCGCCCCCATTGAGCTCCATATTCACTAAATTCGCGACTGCCCACCATAGCCAATTGAGGAGAATCTAGTAACTGCCGATTACCTAAAACAAATAATAATAAAGGCGGAGAATCAATTTGCTTAAGTAGTAAGGGATAATCATTATCGCAATAGGCAATAAGATATTTTGGTGGAAAAGGTGAATCTAACCATTCAAGTATTGGCTCAAAATGTAGGTATGATGTTTCATAAAAAAGTGCTAATTGAATGTCTGATAATCCTAGTTTATTTAATAGAAGAGAGACATCTTTTATGCTACTAGGTAAACCGTTAACAAAAAGTTGCATAATTTTTTCAAAAATGGCTCGTTTTCCATATCTAAGCATTGAAATTCGTAATAAAAATTCATATTTACTCATCATAACCCTTTTTTATATACAGCTTAAACAGGCGTCATATCTTGAATTGATAAGATATATTTTATCAATAGCCAACAAGGGCTATTCATCAGTATGATAAATGTTTACAATGAATAATAGATGGAATAAACCCGAAATTTGAGGAGTAGATCGAATAATTTATGGCTATTTTACCAGTATTACGTTTTCCTGATGAGCGACTTCGCAAAGTTGCTAAGCCTGTTACCAAATTTACACCAGAGTTACAAACCATTATTGACAACATGATTGAAACCATGTACGCCGAAAATGGTATTGGTCTGGCTTCTACCCAAGTCGATGTGCATGAACAAATTATCGTAATTGATGTATCAGAAGACAAAAGCCACGTTTATGTGATTATCAACCCAGAAGTCATTAGCCAAGACGGTGAAACAGGTATTGAGGAAGGCTGTCTATCGGTACCTGATTGCCGTGGTTTTGTGCCAAGAGCTGAAAAGATTAAAATTAAAGCACTTGATCGTAATGGCAATCCTTACGAAATTGACGCTGATGATCTATTGGCTATTTGTATTCAACACGAAATGGATCACTTAAAAGGTAAGCTTTTTGTCGATTATCTTTCACCATTAAAACGCCAACGAATCGAACAAAAAATGAAAAAACTTGCCCGAGAAGAGCAACGCAGTAAATAAAATTAACCGCCAGTACTTGGCGGTTAAACTCATTACGCTTAGCTATTTAGCGACAATAACCATGGCAGGGCGAATTAAACGGCCATTTAAGGTATAGCCTTTCTGAATGGTATTAACAATTTGTCCTGACTGATGTTCAGGTGATTCAACCATACTTATCGCTTGGTGTACATCAGGATTTAATTGTGAATCTTCGGTATTAATCACTTCAATACCAAATTTTTTGACAGTGTCTAAGAATGATTTTAATGTCAGTTCTAATCCTTCAACTGTCGCTTTATGTTCTGGATTCGCTTTGTCTGTCGATTCTAAAGCGCGTTCTAAATTATCAATAACGGGTAATAATTCGTTAGAAAATTTTTCGAGTGCAAACTTACGCGCTTTATCAACATCTTGCTCGACTCGTTTACGAACATTATCAATTTCAGCTCGCGCACGAATCATGGCTTCACTTTCATTTTTTTTCGCTAATTGCAATGCTTGTTCAAGCTCTGCAATACGAGCATCTTTTGCACTTAATTGTTCTTCAAGATTTGGTTGCGCAGTTACTTCTTGCTCGGCTGTTGCTTCTACTGGTGTGTCAATGTTAGTTTCATTTTCTGACATATTTTTATCTTGCTCTGTCATAGGGTACTCCAAATAATGTAGTCGAAAACTTAGTGAATAACGGTTATTATGGGGGCAATTTTTATGATTACAAGCCTATCATCATATTGATATGTGATTTTTTGAATTATTATCAAAAAATACAGATGGTTGTGTAAAAAATAACAAGGATATTTTATGGATACACCATTTAAATGTATTGGCTTAATTGGGCTTCCGCGTAAATTAGAAGCAATAGAAACTCATCAAGTGCTTTATGATTGGCTTGTTAAACTTGGTATTCGCGTGCTGGTTGAAGAGCGCTTAGCGGATCACATTCAATTTTCTGTTAGCCACTACGCCTCGTTGGAAACAATTGGTGAGCAAGCCGATCTCGCTATTGTTGTAGGGGGAGATGGAAATATGTTGCATTCAGCTAGGCGACTATCGCACTATAAAATCAAAGTTATTGGTGTCAATCGCGGTAACCTCGGTTTTTTAACTGATATTTCTCATGAACAAGTGATTGAACAATTAAGTCCTGTTATTGCTGGTAAATATGAGGATGATCCCCGCTTTTTGTTAGAAGTGTCTATTTATGATAATGGTAACTTGATTAACTCAAGTTTTGCCGTCAACGAAATTGTTGTTACTCCTAATACCGTTGCACATATGATTGACTATGATGTCTACATTAATGAACGCAATGCCTTTTCACAGCGAGCAGATGGGTTAATTATTGCCACACCGACAGGCTCTACCGCTTATTCACTATCGGCGGGAGGTCCTATTTTAGCTCCTCATTTAGATGCATTAATTATTACACCAATGTTTCCACATTCATTAGCGGTCAGACCATTAGTGATCAAAAGTGATAATGCTATCCGCTTAAAATTCCCAACGACAGCACTGGATCTTAATATTGCTTGTGATAGCCAAATTATTTTGCCTGTCAAACCCACACAAGATGTGATTATTCGCCGTTCTTCGTATGAGTTTAATTTAATTCACTCTAAGGATTATGATTATTTTAATAATCTTTCAAGCAAATTAGGATGGTCACAAAAGATGTTTTAGCTTGTGTTGTCAATAAATTTCAGAGAAATATGTATGTCAATATCAGATCATTGATCCTTGCCTTATTGGCGACATAAACCCCATCTAATTGCCCCAAGCTTAGTGTACGATATTAGAAACTAGGGCTATGATGTATCAGAAAGAATATAAATTAAGCATGATAAAAATCATTCAGAAAAGATATTGATTTTATTGAAGTTTTTATTTTGTTGATTATCAGCAATAATATTCATCTTTTTTACCATTAGTCTATCGCATGATGTACGGCCCAATACATTAAATAGGCCGTTTAATCCTGTTGAACTCAACCTAGTTTGGATGACCGACATCACGGATATTCCCCCCTCGTGAAGGTGGGGTATACTTCGGTGTAATGATTTACTCGGTCGAAAAGCGATCTGCCAGCAAACAAGCTCATATATTGATAGTGGCGAGTTTTGTCTTATATTTTGGCGAGGATCACGCTTCATCTCTTAAAGAATAAATGTCATCGCATAAACAGTAAATGAGGAAAAGATAGCGGCAATTACATCATCTACCATAATGCCAAATCCACCGGGGATACGTTTATCAAACCAGCGAATTGGCCAAGGTTTTGCCATGTCAAACACTCTAAATGCCACGAAAGCTATGGCAATCCACATAAATGAAAGTTGCGGAATAAAAAATAGCGTGATCCACATTCCGACAAATTCATCCCAAACAATGTGCCCTGAATCGTGAGTATGGGTATCATCCGATGTTTTTTGGCAAATAAAACAACCAAAAATAAAAGTCACTAAAATAAATATCCAGTATAAAGCTGGCTGTAAACCATAAAACAAAAGCCATAACGGGATAGCCATTAATGAACCCATGGTTCCCGGCATAATCGGTGACATACCGCTACCCAATCCTACTGCTAAAAAATGAATGGGATTGGTCAGTTTTAGGTATTTTTTAAAATTTTTGTTTCGCTCTTGTTTGGTCATGATTCAATATTCTTTTAGATAAAATTATGCCGACATTAAGTCGGCAAAAAGAAAGGAGCTTATGTTAACAAAACACCTTTGTATTAATTGTGACAATATTATTCGTCTTTGGTTAATGTTGCAACCATTACCGCTTTGATCGTATGTAGGCGGTTTTCCGCTTCATCAAACACGATGCTATGTTTAGATTCAAAAACTTTATCAGTCACTTCTAATCCATTGTTTAAACCATATTGCGCAGCCATTTGTTTACCAATCGTGGTATTCATATCATGAAAAGCAGGCAAGCAGTGCATAAATTTGACATTTGGGTTACCAGTGAGTTTAATCACGTTTTGATTTACTTGATATGGTGTTAATAGCTTAACTCGCTCATCCCAAACATTTTTAGGTTCGCCCATTGACACCCATACGTCCGTGTATAAAAAGTCAACATCTTTAACGCCTTTGGCAACCTCTTCAGTTAAGATAATTTTTGCCCCTGTCGTTTTAGCGATATCTTGGCACTTTTGCACAAGGTCAGCTTCAGGTTGGCAAGCTTTTGGGGCAACTAATCGAATTTCCATTCCCATTAATGCTGCACCTTCCATTAATGAATTCCCCATGTTATTTTGTGCATCGCCTAAATAAGCAAATTTAATACTGTTTAATGGGCGATCACCAATATGCTCTTGCATTGTCATAAAATCGGCTAATATTTGCGTTGGATGTGCTTCGGTTGTTAAACCATTCCAGACTGGCACACCTGCATATTTTGCTAAGGTTTCAACAATTTCTTGATCATAACCACGATATTCAATTCCATCATACATTCGACCTAGCACGCGCGCGGTATCTGCAATCGATTCTTTATGCCCAATTTGGCTACCACTGGGACCTAAATAGGTTACTTGAGCTCCTTGATCAAACGCACCTACTTCAAATGCACAGCGAGTACGAGTTGAATCTTTTTCGAAAATAAGGGCTATATTTTTACCAACTAAATGTTTTTTTTCGTTACCTTGTTTTTTGGCTTTTTTTAGTTCGATAGCAAGTTCAATCAATCGATTAATTTCTGCTGGAGTAAAGTCGAGTAAACGTAAAAAATGGCGTTGATAAAAACCGTACATATTGAGCTCCTAAAAAGCGGTAAATTTTGCTAAGATTTTATTTGAATAATTATGCAATTTCAAGTTAAACCTTCTAGATTTATTTGATATTATTTCTAAGCATTGAATTGTCTAAAATTTTAGATTTTGCCATTTGATTATTTTTTATAATATTGCTTTTTTTGTTTAAAAAAGTGTAATAATATGATTAAATATTGTATTATTAAAAACAATTAAATTGAATTTTTATTCATATTTATTGGTTGTTTAATCAAAGGTAGCTTAATCATGCAAACTTACGCCCTCCTTATGTTGCAAGACGGTTCGCAATTTATTGGTAAATCCATTGGTGATAACGGACAAACTGTTGGTGAGGTGGTCTTTAATACGTCAATGACTGGCTACCAAGAAATCCTTACCGATCCCTCTTACTGTGAACAATTGGTTACACTGACCTATCCTCATATTGGTAATGTCGGAACAAATGATGATGATGCCGAATCCAGCCAAATTTATGCAAAGGGATTGATTATTCGTGATTTGCCATTATTAGCCAGCAACTACCGAAGTGAACTCGATCTTTCCAGCTATTTAAAAAAGCATAATGTTATTGCCATCGCCGATATTGATACGCGACGCTTAACGCGTATTTTGCGTGAAAAAGGAGCACAGCATGGTGTTATTATAACAGCAACGGATAAAAAGACCTTACTTGAAAAAGCCGAAATAGCCAAACAACAGGCAATAAATTTTAAAGGATTAAGTGGGCTTGATTTAGCTAAAGAAGTGACGTGTTTGACAAGTTATATTTGGACTCAAGGCATATGGACAAGACAACAACAGCCTAATCCAATACCAGAAAAACAATTACCATACCATGTTGTTGCTTATGACTTTGGCGTAAAACGCAATATTTTGCGCATGTTAGTTGAGCGTGGTTGTAAATTAACAGTCGTACCAGCCAAAACGACAGCAGAACAAGTCCTTGCATTAAAGCCAGATGGAATATTTTTATCTAATGGCCCAGGTGATCCAGCCCCTTGCCGTTATGCAATTGAGACTATTAAGCAGTTTTTAAATACTGACATTCCCATCTTTGGTATCTGCTTAGGTCATCAACTTTTAGCACTAGCATGTGGCGCTAAAACGATTAAAATGAAGTTTGGTCACCATGGCGGAAATCACCCCGTTAAAAATCTTGAAAATAATCAGGTTATGATCACCGCTCAAAATCATGGTTTTGCAGTAGATGAAGCAAGTTTACCTGCTCATTTAAGAGCCACTCATAAATCACTATTTGATGGTTCACTGCAAGGTATTCATCACAATTACAAACCAGCTTTTAGTTTTCAAGGTCACCCAGAAGCTAGTCCCGGACCACATGATGCCGCACCTCTTTTTGATCATTTTATTGAGTTAATTAAAATTTATAAGCAGGAGCAATAATTATGGCGAAGCGAACAGATATCAACAGTATATTAATTATTGGCGCAGGCCCAATTGTTATTGGTCAAGCATGTGAATTTGATTATTCGGGAGCACAAGCCTGTAAGGCGCTACGTGAAGAAGGCTATCGCGTTATTTTAGTTAATTCCAACCCAGCCACTATCATGACGGATCCTGAAATGGCCGATGCCACTTATATCGAGCCAATTCATTGGACATGCGTTCGCAAGATTATTGAACAAGAAAGGCCAGACGCCATTTTACCAACCATGGGCGGTCAAACAGCGTTAAACTGTGCATTAGAGCTTGAAAAACAAGGTGTATTGAAAGAATTTAATGTTGAAATGATAGGTGCAACAGCAGATGCTATCGATAAAGCCGAAGATCGTAAACGGTTTGATGAGGCGATGAAAAAAATCGGCCTTGATACCGCTCGTTCAGGCATTGCGCATTCGCTTAAAGAAGCTTATGCCGTTCTTGAGCAAGTTGGTTTTCCTTGCATTATTCGCCCGTCCTTTACCATGGGGGGAACTGGGGGCGGAATTGCATATAACACAGAAGAATTTGATGAAATTTGTACCAGAGGACTTGATCTTTCACCAACCAATGAACTGCTCATCGATGAATCATTGATAGGTTGGAAAGAGTACGAAATGGAAGTGGTGCGAGACAAAAATGATAACTGCATTATTGTTTGTTCAATTGAAAACTTCGATCCAATGGGTATTCATACAGGTGATTCAATTACTGTTGCGCCGGCACAAACCTTGACGGATAAAGAGTATCAAATCATGCGTAACGCTTCGATCGCGGTACTGCGTGAAATTGGTGTTGAAACTGGTGGCTCCAATGTACAATTTTCGGTTGATCCAAACACTGGGCGATTAATTGTTATTGAGATGAATCCGAGAGTATCACGTTCATCAGCGTTAGCTTCTAAAGCTACCGGTTTTCCAATTGCTAAAATCGCTGCTAAATTGGCAGTTGGTTATACACTCGATGAATTATCGAATGATATTACAGGGGGTAAAACCCCCGCCTCATTTGAACCGTCAATTGATTATGTGGTCACTAAAATCCCACGCTTTAATTTTGAAAAGTTTGCTGGTTGTAATGATCGTTTAACCACGCAAATGAAATCGGTTGGTGAAGTGATGGCCATTGGGCGTACCTTCCAAGAATCAATACAAAAAGCATTGCGAGGGCTTGAGGTTGGCGCTTCAGGATTTGATCCTAAAATTGATAATTATACTGATGAAAAAAATATCACCAAAATTCGTTATGAACTCCAAGAAGCGGGCGCCGATCGTATTTGGTATATTGCCGATGCATTTAGGGCTGGATTGAGTTTAGATGAGATTTTTACATTAACCAATATAGATCGTTGGTTTTTAGTGCAAATTGAAGAGTTGGTTAATTTTGAAAACAAGCTAAAGAAGCAGTCACTTGCACAGCTCGATCCAGAAACATTATGGCAATTAAAACGTAAAGGTTTTTCAGATTCACGCATTGCTAAACTACTTAATACCACCGAGCAATCGGTTCGCGATTTACGTCATCAATATCAAATTCACCCTGTTTATAAACGTGTTGATACCTGTGCGGCTGAATTTGCAACCGATACCGCTTACCTTTATTCAACCTATGAGCAAGAGTGTGAAGCCAATCCTCAATTTAGCCGTAAAAAAATTATGATCCTAGGTGGTGGTCCTAATCGAATTGGTCAAGGTATTGAGTTTGATTATTGCTGTGTACATGCGGCATTGGCACTACGTGAAGATGGTTATGAAACCATTATGGTCAACTGCAACCCTGAAACTGTGTCAACTGATTATGATACTTCTGACCGCCTCTATTTTGAACCAGTTACTCTCGAAGATGTGCTTGAAATTGCACATATTGAAAAACCAAATGGCGTTATTGTGCAATACGGTGGACAAACGCCGCTAAAATTGGCTCATGCACTTGAAGTCGCTGGATTACCCATTATTGGTACCTCACCCGATGCTATAGATAAAGCCGAAGATCGCCAGCGTTTTCAAGAAGTCGTCAATAAATTGAAATTAAAACAACCAGCCAATGCAACGGTGACCGATATTGATGAAGCTATCACCAAAGCGGAAAAAGTCGGCTACCCATTAGTGGTTAGACCATCTTATGTACTAGGTGGTCGGGCAATGGAAATTGTCTATAATGAGCAAGATTTACGGCGTTATTTTAAAACAGCGGTAAGCGAATCGAATAATGCCCCTGTCCTACTTGATCACTTTTTAGATGATGCCATTGAAGTAGATATTGATGTGATTGCTGATGGTGAACAAATTGTCATTGGTGGTATTATGGAACATATTGAACAAGCAGGGATCCACTCTGGCGATTCAGCTTGTTCATTACCTACACACACACTAACCTCAGAGATTTTAGCCCAACTCAGGCAACAGGCTAAACAGTTAGCACTTGAGCTTGATGTGAAAGGCTTAATGAATGGACAGTTTGCTGTTAAAGATAACCAGATTTATTTAATCGAAATCAACCCGCGAGCAGCTCGCACTGTCCCTTTTGTCTCAAAAGCAACTGGCTTACCACTCGCTAAAATCGCCGCACGAGTCATGGTAGGAACAACCTTGGCACAACAAAAAGTAACTAAAGAAGTAATCCCTCCTTATTACTCAGTAAAAGAAGTGGTATTACCGTTTAATAAATTTAGTGGCGTTGATCCTATCTTAGGACCTGAAATGCGCTCAACGGGTGAAGTTATGGGCATCGGTAAAACCTTTGCTGAAGCCTTTGCTAAAGCACAACTTGGTAGTTTATCAAATATGAAAAAATCAGGGAAAGTGCTACTATCTGTGCGTGACCAAGATAAAACAAGGCTGTTAGGCGTCGCTAAACGATTAATTGCTCATGGATTTACTATTGACGCCACCATCGGGACGGCAAAAGTGCTACAACAAGCTGATATACCATGCCAAATTGTTAAAAAAGAAAACGAAGGGCGTCCAAATATCCACGATCATATAAAAAATGGGAAATATAGTTATATCCTTAACACCACATCAGGGCGAGCAGCTATTGAGGCATCCAAAATATTGCGCCGAAGTGCCATTCAATATAAGGTGCATTACGATACGACAATGAATGCAGCTTATGCCACAACAGCAGCGTTAGATTACGATCCTACGCATAACGTAACCCCACTACAGGCGCTTTATCCATAGCCTAAAAGACGAGCAATGCTCGTCTTTTATAATCTATTAACTGATATAATCCTATTAACTTAAATTAGCTTGCTGGTGAATGCTCTGCTGACATCG
>NZ_LZGZ01000168.1:0-23782 GCF_001690515.1 Gilliamella sp. Fer4-1
AATAATTAATTGCAATAAGTTATTAGCAAACTAAAAAGAGAACAGTTTTTATTCCTATTTTTACTGTTCTCTTTTACTATGATTGCAAGTTGTGTAGCGATAAATCTGTTGCTATAGTTCTATTAAGATGGTTTTACTAATATGGTTTAATATCAAATCAAAATAGCCTACCACACATAACGAATCATCAAATTGCTTTACTGAAAAATAAATCAACCTTACTGAGTTTTGCCATTGCTTGAATATAGGCCTTAATCTTAGGTGGAAAAACTAGACTTTTAACACACGTCAAATTTCGTAAAACGGGGAACAAACAGATATCATCTAAAGATAATTGTCCATTACATGCTTCTGGTGAAATAATTAGCAATTCAAGTTTATTTAACACAGTTAACACCTCTGCGACTAGTGCATCGGTTTGTGCCATACATTGATCAAATGATCCCATTTTTTCCTTTTTACTAGTAACAAAATAATCAATAGCACTTTGTGTCGCAAACTCGGCTAAACCTAATTTTATATATCGTGGACACACTAACTTATAATCATATTGCTGTAGTTGCTTTATGAGTTCAGCTATATTTGCTGATCTATTGCCAATTAAAATGGGGTTTCCACCATAATTGTTATCGACATAATCAACAATATCTAAACTTTCAGGCAGATAACTGCCATCGTCTTTCTGTAAAATCGGCGCCATCTTTTCACCAATCATACGCTCTGGCGATTGAAAATCATCACTAAGCAATACCTGTAGTTCAACTGGCACGTTTTTTAAACCAAAAATCATTCTAGCTCTTACACAAAAAGGGCAATGTTCATAAATATACAGTTTCATTTTTACTCCTTAAGTAATCAATCAACCAACATAAAAAGGCAATTCCCAAAAATAATAAAAAAAACTTACTTACAGCAAATAGTGCTTGGGAATAACCAATCTTTACAACATTAATAAAAGGATATGGATACAGATTGGTATAGTAACCTCGAATAAAAATATAAACACCATAGCCAATCATTGACAATGACGCCCCCATAATGACTTTTAAATTAATTCGTCGAAATGGTCCAAAAATAAACCAGCTCAATAATCCCAAAACAGGAATAATCACATGTAAACTTTCATTCGCAATTTTCAATAATACATTAGGTGGCGGTGTATGGATGCTTCTTAACACTAGGTTATATACAATAGTCGTTATCATCACACCCGCCAATCCATTCAAACGAATAACTTTAAAACTGTATCGATGACAGTTAGGATTGATAGCTAGCCAAAAACAACTCAATGCTAACATTAAATTTGATAAAACTGTAAAGAAACTATAATAATAAATTAATCGCCCTATTGAAGATTCGGGTTGCCAAGGACGAAATTTAGTATGCCAATAAATGTAAGTTTCCATGGCAATAATAGAGATTGCAAATAGCGCAATAAAAATATTAATAGTTCGTTTTAACATAATGCCTTTTAATATAAATAGTACAAAAAACAACTAAAAGTGCAGTATATAGTAATTAATAAAAAAATCATAAACTACCTCTGTTTAAAAGATAACAAATAGACAAAATCTACAACTTATTGACAGTTAGTATATAATGTCAGAATAAATGTAATGTAGAGATGATATTGATGTCGAATCACGACACACCGCCCCAAAATAAAATATTAATAGAACAATTTTTAGATTCTTTATGGTTAGAAAGGAATTTAGCTGAAAATACCATTGCGTCTTATAAGTTAGATTTGCTGGCATTAAGTCAGTTTTTACAACAACAAAATGTCACATTTTTGTCTGCTCAAACAGTTAATCTACAAGCATTTTTAATGCAACGGGTGCAAGATGGGTATAAAGCAAGTAGTTCTGCAAGATTACTTAGTGCAACTAAACGTTTTTTTCAATATTTATATCAAGAAAACTATCGTGCAGATGATCCTTCAGCGGTATTATCATCCCCCAAGCTTCCCAAAAAATTACCTAAAGATTTAACCGAATCACAAGTGGAGGCATTACTTGAATCGCCAAGCATAGACGATCCGATTGAACTTCGAGATAAAGCAATGCTTGAAGTACTTTATGCAACCGGTTTACGTGTATCTGAATTAGTGAATTTAGAAATTAGTGATGTTAGCCTACGGCAAGGTGTTGTAAGAGTGATAGGTAAAGGCAATAAGGAACGTTTAGTACCGCTGGGTGAAGAAGCGGTTTATTGGCTTGAATATTATTTTAAATATGGCAGAAATGATCTTCTAAAAACAGGGCCTGTTGATGTTCTTTTTCCTAGTCGATTAGGAAAAAAAATGACACGTCAGACCTTTTGGCATAGAATTAAATATTATGCCGTATTAACAGGCATCAATATTGAAGCACTTTCACCTCATGTGCTTCGTCATGCTTTCGCAACGCATCTGCTTAATCACGGTGCAGATTTGCGTGTTGTGCAAATGTTGCTTGGGCACAGTAGTTTATCAACGACGCAAATTTATACGCATGTGGCAACTGAAAGATTAAAACAGTTACATAGTAAACATCATCCTCGAGCATAATACTCAAAAAAATAAGGGTAATTGAATGAAAAAATTAGGTTTAGCTTTAGCTTTAATTTCAACCTCAGTATTAGCGAGTAATGCTGATATAACAAAAGCTTTAAATAAATTAGGTTACGACAGTAAGGCGTTAAAAATTACTAATAGCCCAATACAAGGGCTTAAAAGCGTTTCTACGCCTGATGGTATTTTTTATGTTACAGAAGATGGCAAATATTTAACTCAAGGTTCTATTTATAATGTTCAAGGTAACTATCCTGAAAATATTGCCAACAGTAATAACCTTAAACTAATGCAAACAATTGCAAAAGATGCCATTGTTTATAAAGCTAAAGATGAAAAATACATTATTTCCGTCTTTACTGATTACACTTGCCATTACTGTAAATTGCTACACGAAAATATTGATAAATATTTAGAAGCAGGTATTTCGGTACACTATTTTGCCTTTCCTCGAGCAGGAGATAAAAGCGATGTTGGTAAAAATATGCAATCTATTTGGAGCATGAAGGATCGCAAAGCCGCATTTGAAAACGCCTATAAAGGCAATAAAATTTCACCAGCTAGTAGTATGATTCCTTACATTACACAACAATTTAATGTTGGGAAGCGACTTGGAATTAGTGGTACACCAGCAATTATTTTACCTAATGGCGAGCTTGTTTCTGGTTATGTACCAGCAGATAAATTGATTGAAATTTTAGATAAAAACAAGTAAATAACTGATTACCGCTGTTGAAATATAATATTAAACTCAATGTTAGCGCTAATGCGCTAGCATACAAAATATGAAAAAAAATAAATTAAGACATCGTAAATTACCTGATGGATATCCAAAATTTTCCGAGGATATTCCATTATTATTACAGCGAGTTTATGCATTACGTGGGGTGACTAGTATGCAAGAGCTCGACTATACCACACGCAATTTGCACAATTACGACACATTAGATGGCATTAACAAAGCAGTTGAAATTCTTTATTTAGCAATGAAGAATAATCAACGGATCATGATTGTTGGCGATTTTGACACTGATGGTGCTACTAGTACTGCTTTAACCGTTAAAGCCCTTAAAAATATGGGGTGCCAATTTGTTGATTATATCATTCCTGATCGTTTTGATGATGGATATGGGCTAAGTATTTCAATTGTAAAAAAAGCGCTATTAAAAAATGCGCAACTCATTATTACTGTTGACAACGGTATTTCTGCTGTTGAAGCTGTCGATTTTGCCAAGCAGTCAAACTTGTCAGTGGTTATTACCGATCACCATTTATGTCCAGAACGGTTACCTGATGCAGATGCTATAATCAATCCTAATTTACCTAATTGCGTGTTTCCTTCTAAGCATTTAGCTGGAGTGGGGGTGGCTTTTTATTTCATGCTTGCTTTACGAGCCAAATTACGGCAAGAAAATTGGTTCATGGACAATAAGTTAACCGAATATAATGTGACGAATTTATTGGATTTAGTTGCTTTAGGTACGGTTGCTGATGTGGTTAAACTTGATCATAACAATCGTATTTTAGTTCACCAAGGTATAAATAGAATTCGATCTGGCTATTGTAGCGAAGGTATTAAAGCCTTATTGCATATAGCTAAGAAAGATCCTGCTTCGATTACATCAACTGATTTAGCTTATTATATAGCACCTCGATTAAATGCTGCGGGAAGAATGGATAATATGACATTAGGCGTTGAATTATTACTTTGTGATAATTATGATTTAGCCATCAATAAAGCAGTAGATCTTGATAATCTCAATCGTGATAGAAAATTGATTGAACAAACAATGCATAAAGAAGCTTTATTGTTTATTCAAGAAATTGAAGAGCAAAATATACCAATTCCTAACGCACTGGTGTTTTATCATCAACAGTGGCATCAAGGTATTATTGGTATATTATCTTCTCGTTTAAAAGATAAATATCATCGACCAGTTATATCTTTTGCTTCAACCCAAGATGGTTTTTTAAAAGGCTCTGGACGCTCAATTAAAGGCGTTCATTTACGCGATCTACTTGATGAATTAAATCAGCGACATCCTGATTTAATCGTTAGCTTTGGTGGACACTCAATGGCGGTTGGTTTAACTATTCACGAAAAAGATTTAGCGCATTTTACAAGTTGTTTTCAAGCACTTTTAAATACACAAGTCGATTCTGATTTACTAGAACATATTATTGAAACAGACGGTGAAATAGATAGCCAAGACTTTACTTACGCAACCGCCAAATTGTTAAAAAAATCTGGTCCTTGGGGCGAAGGGTTTGATATGCCTATTTTTGATGGTGTATTTGTTATTCATCAGCAACGGTTAATTGCAGACAAACACCTTAAATTAGTATTAGAGCCACAAAATGGTGGCCCATTTATTGAAGGCATCTGTTTTAATGTCAATCGACAACAATGGCCTGATCAGTCGATAAAAAAAGTAGAATTAGTTTATCATCTGGATGTAGATGAATTTCGGGGTAACCAAGCTCCACAATTACTGATAAAATATCTATGGCCTATCGCCTAAGCAATTAGAATGGATTATAATTTGACAATTATGCTTAAGTTACATCTAATTACGATGGTTATCTAACATCATCAACATAAAATTTACGCAACGTTAAGGATTCAAAATGCATATTCATATTCTTGGAATTTGTGGTACATTTATGGCAGGGATTGCATTAATAGCTCGCTCGCTAGGTCATAAAGTAACAGGTTCAGATAAAAATGTTTATCCACCAATGAGTACACTGTTACAAAAAGAGCACATTGATATTATTGAAGGATATGATCCATCACAACTCACCTCTACACCTGATTTAGTCATCATCGGCAATGCCTTATCAAGAGGTAACCCTTGCGTTGAATATGTCTTAGATAATAACATCCCTTATATTTCTGCGCCACAATGGTTACATGATAACGTTTTGCGCGATCGTTGGGTTATTGCTGTTGCTGGAACACATGGCAAAACCACAACCGCAGGTATGGTCAATTGGATTTTAGAAAAACTAAATTATAAACAAGGTTTTGTTATTGGTGGTGTACCGGGTAATTTTGATGTATCAGCCCGATTAGGGGAAGGGAACTTTTTTGTGATTGAAGCTGATGAATACGATTGTTCATTCTTCGATAAACGTTCCAAGTTCATGCACTACTGTCCTAAAACACTTATTATGAACAATTTAGAATTTGATCATGCCGATATTTTTGATGATCTTAGCTCAATTCAAAAACAATTCCACCATTTGGTTCGTTTAGTGCCAAGCAAAGGGTTAATTATTTCACCACAAGAAGATGTAAATTTAAAACAAGTATTGGCGAAAGGTTGCTGGAGCGAGCAAGTCTTTACTGAGTCTGAAACAGGCTGGTTGGCACAGCGCATAAATAACGACGCAAGTCGTTTTGCAGTTTACTATAACAATGCAAAAGTAGGCGAAGTGAAATATTCCTTAGTGGGCGAACATAATATGCATAATGCATTAATGGCAATCGCCGCAGCACATAATGTAGGCATTGATCCAGCCGATGCTTGTTTAGCATTAAGTTCATTTATCAATGCCAAAAGGCGGCTAGAACTCTATGGTGAAATAAATAACATCGAAATCTACGACGACTTTGCTCATCATCCAACAGCAATTTTAGCAACATTAGAGGCATTACGTAGTAAAATTGGTGCAAATCGTCGCATTTTAGCTGTTCTTGAACCTCGCTCAAATACCATGAAGCTAGGCATATCTAAAGATGAACTAGCACCATCACTAGGTCGTGCTGACGAAATCTTTATCTTTCAACCAGAACAATTGCCTTGGTTAGTTGCCGATGTTGTTGATGCTTGTATCCAACCTGCTCACTGGACGGGTGATATTGATTTACTTGTTGAAATGATAACCAAAACAGCTCGCCCAACCGATGCCATTTTAATTATGAGTAATGGTGGCTTTAATGGCATCCATAAAAAGATCTTAGAAAGCTTAGAAAAGCAACAAATCAAAGCTCATGAAAACGAACAATTAATTCAATAACAGTAGATGATATGTCACATACTGTGGCATATCATACCTAAAAGATATTTTATGAATGAAACTGCCGAAATGATTGCTATGTTATGTCGCAGAATAAAAATAGCAAGAATTGAAAAAAATTTATCTCAGCAAGAACTGGCTAACAAATCTCAAATCGGTATTGCGACAATAAAACGCATTGAACAAGGCGAATCCATTACATTACAAACATTAATTGCGGTTCTTCGTGGGTTAGATGAACTGGATCAACTGAATAATTTGCTTGCCTATAATGAAGTGATTCATAAAACATCAATGGAGCAACTTAAGCGGAAAAGAAAATACCGTACAATAAAACAAGAAAAGGTGGATGTGTTGGTTGAGAATGATTTTTTGCGTTCTAAAGTCAATACCATGCGCTGGAAACATTAAATGCAATTTAAGAAAGTTCAATTTAAGAAAATACAATTTAAAGCAATATAATTTAACGAAATATAATTTAAGGTTTCGCCGATTGCATAATCGGCGAATTTGACACAACAAATAATCTCAACTTAGCTACAATGAACGGTAATGGCAAGCCCCCCGCGTGATGTTTCTCGGTATTTTGCATTCATATCTTTTCCTGTTTCATACATAGTTTGAATCACTTTATCTAAAGATACTTTTGCCGCAGTTGTTCGCCTTAGAGCCATTCTTGTTGCATTTATCGATTTTACCGCGGCAATAGCATTACGTTCGATACAAGGTACTTGCACTTGACCTGCAACTGGATCACAAGTTAATCCTAAATTATGTTCCATTGCTATTTCTGCTGCCATGCAAACTTGCTCAGGATTACCACCTAACAGCTCAGTAAGTCCAGCAGCAGCCATAGAGCAAGCTACGCCAACTTCCCCTTGGCACCCGACTTCTGCACCAGAAATGGATGCATTAATTTGATAAAGTTGCCCTATTGCACCACAAGTTAGGAAAAATCGAATATAAATATCAGGAGTAACTGGATTAATAAACTTATCATAATAAGCAAGCACAGCGGGTATAATGCCACATGCACCATTTGTTGGCGCAGTGACCACCCGTCCACCCGCTGCGTTTTCTTCACTAACGGCAAGTGCAAACATATTTACCCAATCAATAATTACCATAGGGTCACTAATAATTTTGTCTTTAGTGGTGGATAATTGACGATATAACGAAAATGCCCGACGCGGAACTTTAAGCGATCCAGGTAATAAACCTTCAGTATTCATTCCACGGTTAATACATTCCAAAATAGTTTGCCCAACGCGAGAAAAATAATTTTCGATTTCTTCATAAGTGTGCAATTGCAACTCATTTTTCATCATAACGCTAGAAATTGATAAGGCATTATCTTCACAATGTTTTAATAATTCTTGAGCTGAAATAAATGGGTAAGGCAGTTTTACTGCATCTTGCTCTTGCTGGCCGAATTGCTCTTCTTCAACAATTTGACCACCACCTACAGAATAGTAAGTTTTTTGAAATAATAAGGTATCACCGTTATAGGCACTTAAAGTCATACCATTTTCATGTAATGGTAAAAATTTAGAATGAAATACCATGCAACTATCTAATGGGAAATCAATTTCGTAGGAATGATTATAAATAGGTAAACGGTGCGTTTGGCTAAGTTTTTCGATAAAATTTGGGATATTATCAATATTTACAGTATCAGGCTTTTCACCCGCTAATCCCATAACAATAGCAATATCTGTTTGATGCCCTTTACCTGTTAGCGACAAAGATCCATAAACATCAGCCACAATTTTTGTCACTGATGACATCATTTGTTTATTAATTAGTTGATCTATAAAAGCTTTACCCGCTCTCATTGGTCCTACTGTATGTGAACTTGAAGGCCCAATACCAATTTTAAATATTTCAAATACTGAACTCATAATTTTCCTTTTTAATGCCAAGTATAAATAAATATCATAGGCATAGTTATATTTTTGTAAATTTATCTTTGCTAATAAAATGCTAAACAAAAGTATCAACAAATAACCTCACTTTTGGGATTACGAAAATAAGTTTTTAATTCTCATTAGTGGTTAATGCTTATTGTACCCATTGTTTATTTTACTAGTAGGATAACCTACAGACTATTTTGTCCACCGACGAATGTCGATGGATTTCATACATACATTAATTAAATAGGTGATTATTACCTATTAGGTAATCTTTATAATAAATTATAGATAGCCGCAGAAATTGCAACTAATCCCATAACAACAATAAATACATTACTTAATTTTCCACGATATTTTGCCAATGCTGGGATTTGATGAATTGCATACATAGGCATTAAGAACAATAATATAGCTAAAATAGGTCCACCAAGTGATTCAATAAGCGCTAAAATGCTTGGATTAATTGTTGCAATTCCCCACGCTGTTACAAACATAAATGCAATGGCTAGTTTATCAAGTTTCTTTTCTGAAATCGTTTTGTTACGGCTACGTAATATTTTTTGCACAAGACCGTTAAAGCCTTCTTTACCACCAAGATAGTGACCTAAAAATGATTTAGCCATGGCAATAAAAGCAATTGGCGGCCCAATGTATTCAATAACTGGCGAATTAAATCGATTAGCTAAATAAGATAAAGTCGAGATATTTTGTGTTTTTGCTTCTAAAAGTTCAGCTGGCGATAAGCACAGAGCACAACTAAAAACAAAAAACATAACAGTCACAACCATCATTATGTTACTGGCAGCAATAATTTTAGTACATTTCGGTTCTGCATAAATATTGCCATATTCTTTACGTTTAGCAACAGCTAATGAGGAAATAATGGGAGAGTGATTAAACGCAAAGACCATAACGGGAATAACCAGCCAAAGTGTCATTAATATACTATGTCCACCTTCACTATTAAGGCTAAAGGATAAATTACTGCTATTCCATTCAGGGATTAAAAATAAAGCTAGCATCATTAAAACCGCAATAAAAGGGAAAACTAAAACGGACATCACTTTAACAATCAGCTCTTCACCAAAATGAACAATTGACATTAAGAATGCAACTAAAACAAACGAAAGCAAAGCACGGGGTATTGGCTGCATACCTAGTTGATTAACCATAAAACTGTCTACTGTATTGGTAATACCAACACTATATACCAATAATATTGGGTAAATGGCAAAAAAATACAGCACCGTTATCCAAATTCCTGCGGTGCGCCCAAAAGACTCTTCTACAACAACAGTAATATCGCCATTACTGTTTTTTCCTGATAGAACAAATCTACATAAAGCTCGGTGGGCAAAAAATGTCATTGGAAAGGCAAGAATCAACATAACTAATAATGGAATCAATCCACCAACACCTGCATTAATGGGTAGAAAAAGCACTCCAGCACCAATTGCGGTACCATAAAGACTAAGCATCCATAAAGTGTCGCTTTTTCGCCATTTTGGTAATGTTGATTTATTGTTTGAACTGATAACATTTTCGTTATTCATTAACTTACTCATTGGGTACTACTCCTTAATTAATATTCTGCACATATGATATCAATTTAACGACCTTTCTAAAGTGATCGTTATCACATAAATAAAAAAATATTAAATATAATCAATATTATGCGGGTATCTATTTTGATGCTTAGTAAAATTAAAAATAAATAAAGTATCAATTTTGATTCAAAAAGTTCGAAACTAGTGACAACTGAAAGCAAATTAAAAAGGAAAGTTAAGGTGATAATCAAATATTTTGGAAAATGTTGTCTGTTGAGATCAAACGTTTAACTGTGCTTAGTACCTAAAGTTAATAGTGGGTTGGAAAATATCGGCTTATCAAAATGGGGGGGTTGGTCATTACTGAAAGTGTGTCTTTAGGCGATTATTTTAATCATGAAATGTAAGCGACTGAGCGTTTTTTACAAAGTATTAATTATCAAATTGGCACAATGACCGATTAATCTAAAACAGAGTCATAATAACAGGTTATTCCTGTCTCTAAATGCTCAATTTCTAACTCACCACCTGTTAAAATTCCACCGTCAGAAAAATAACTTGGCTTTTTTTTGAGGGTTGCTTTTCCAAAGAGTTTATCATTGTCATAAAAATACCCTTCTTTACTAATTTTATAAGAATCATCTGGTTCTATCAATCCTGTGCCACAAGGACAATTGATAGAATCTACCCAATCACCATCTTTAGTTTTACACCCGTCTCCTCGCCAGCCAAAATCTAAAATTTCATCATAACTTAAATCCATTAAATGATATTTGGTTATTTTCACAGGATAATAGAGTATAGCAAAGACTAATAGCAGATAAATAATATGCGATATTTTTAATTTTTTTAGTTTCATTATTTTCATAACCACTTACTTTCTTATTAAATTATTCGTATGAATAAAAAGTACATGTTATACCTGTTTCTAGATCCTTTACATACAGCTCACCTCCTGTAAATCGCTCAAAAGAAATATAATCAGGTTTTTTCTTCAAATAAATTTTTTTCATCATATCACGGCCAACAATATAGCCATTACCTTCTTTTTGGATATACATGTCATTGTTTTTATATGGGCTTATTTGATTGCAAATAGAACAATCTTTACTGTAATCATACTCACCACTATCTGATTCACCAGAGTAATAGCACATGTCATCATAAATCCACATATATTCCATTATTTTGTCATAACTAAAATCAACTAAATAATAGGTAATCAATTTAATTGGTTGGTATAGTACCAAAATTACAAAAACGGTGGTAACGAAGTGCGATAAATTTAATTTCTTCATATTGATTTTATTGTATTGTTTATATTGGTTAATTTATTATAAATGTTTTTGACTATCAATAATTGCCAATAAAATTACTTTAGTGTTATGCAAGGTACTGCTAAACTAGCTTACATTTTTATTATATTTAATACATCAATTATTTTTTAGGATAAATGTATGCGAACCAGTAAATATCTTCTTTCTACGTTAAAAGAAACCCCTGCTGATGCAGAAGTCATTAGCCATCAATTAATGTTACGTGCCGGTATGATCCGTAAAGTTGCCGCAGGGTTATATACTTGGCTTCCCACTGGTTACCGTGTACTTAAAAAAGTAGAAAATATTGTCCGTGAAGAGATGAATAAAGCTGGCGCAATAGAAGTATTAATGCCAGTTGTACAGCCTGCTGATATTTGGCAAGAAAGCGGTCGTTGGGAACAATATGGACCTGAGCTATTACGAATCAAAGATCGTGGCGACCGTGACTTTGTATTAGGTCCAACTCATGAAGAAGTGATTACTGATTTACTGCGTAATGAAGTTAGCTCATATAAACAATTACCTCTTAATGTGTATCAAATTCAAACTAAATTCCGTGACGAAGTGCGTCCTCGCTTTGGGGTGATGCGTTCGCGTGAATTTATTATGAAAGATGCTTATTCTTTCCATACTTCACAAGAATCATTACAAGAAACTTATGATGATATGTATAAAGCCTATAGCGCTATTTTTACACGCGCAGGCTTAAACTTTAGAGCAGTACGTGCTGACACTGGCTCAATTGGTGGTAATTGGTCTCATGAATTCCAAGTGCTAGCTGATAGTGGGGAAGATGATATTGTTTTCTCAACGGAATCAGATTATGCCGCTAATATTGAAATGGCGCAAGCTTTAGCACCAACACAACAACGAGCAGAGCCAACTAAAGCGATGGAACTGGTTGATACTCCCAATGCAAAAACGATTGATGAATTAGTTCAGCAGTTTAATTTGCCAATTGAAAAAACGGTAAAAACCCTAATGGTAAAAGCAACTAAAGAAAGCGGTCATCAGTTAGTGGCATTATTAGTTCGAGGCGATCATACTTTAAACGAAATCAAAGCG
Source organism: Gilliamella sp. Fer4-1 (assembly GCF_001690515.1). Lineage (NCBI taxonomy): Bacteria > Pseudomonadati > Pseudomonadota > Gammaproteobacteria > Orbales > Orbaceae > Gilliamella > Gilliamella sp. Fer4-1. The sequence continues at coordinate 12,419 of NZ_LZGZ01000168.1, forward strand.
GAAAAAATTGATATCGTTGCTTCACCCCTTGAATTTGCAACCGAAGAAGAAATTCGTGCTTTAGTTAACGCCGGTCCTGGTTCATTAGGTCCAATTAATTTAAACATGCCAATTATTATCGATCGTGATGTTGCTGTTATGAGCGATTTTGGCGCAGGCGCTAATATTGATCACAAACACTATTTTAACATTAATTGGGAGCGTGATGTTTCCCTACCACGTATTGAAGATATCCGTAATGTGGTTGAAGGCGATATGAGTCCTGATGGCAAAGGTACATTACAAATCAAACGTGGCATTGAAGTTGGGCATATATTCCAACTTGGCACAAAATATTCACAAGCCATGAAAGCGACAGTGCAAGGCGAAGATGGGCAAAACCATGTGATGATTATGGGATGCTATGGTATTGGGGTTAGTCGTATTGTAGCGGCAGCTATTGAACAATGCCATGATGATCGAGGTATTATTTGGCCAGAAGCTATTGCGCCATTTAGTGTTGTGATCATTCCAATGAATATGCACAAATCAGAAAAAGTGCAAGCGACAGCCGAAAAACTTTACGCAGATCTGCAAGCAGCTGGCATTGAAGTGCTTTTTGATGATCGTAAAGAACGTCCTGGTGTCATGTTTGCTGATGCTGAATTGATCGGTATACCTCATACCATTGTCATTGGTGAGCGTAATCTTGATAATGGCGAAGTGGAATATAAACACCGTGCTGGTGGCGATAAAGAAATGGTAAAAGTTGATAATATTATTGAATTTATCAAAACTCGTTGCAAGCTAGCTTAACATTAAGATAACTTGCTAACTAGTTATAAAACATAATAAAATTGGGGATCATTACCCTCAATACAACAGTAATTAGCTTATTACTGTTGTATTGTTATTATTTAGCTGCCATAAAGCCAATACTAATTAACGACTAGCGTAACGTGATTTTTTTGCAAAACTACTTTTAATTTTCAAAAATAAACATCCACAAATACTTAACAAAGAAAATGTTGAGTATAAATTCAAAGTGATATTGTTCTTTTTTTCGGCTAAAATAAATCAATAAAAATCTTACATCAATGGGTTGAAATAATGTTAAAAAAAGCCATCGCATTTGCACTATCTACCTCGTTATTATTACAAAGCTCGTCCATTATTTATGCTGATAATATTAACCTACCCGATATAGGTACCGCTGCTGCTACAACATTAAGTATTGGCCAAGAAATGGAAATGGGCGATTATTATATACGAATGTTGCGAGCCGATGCTCCAATTATAAACGACCCTGTTTTAAGCCAATATATTAATGATTTAGGTAAAAAATTAGTTGCTAAATCAGAATCAGTAAAAACCCCTTTTCATTTCTATATTATGAAAAGTGATATACTTAATGCATTCGCTTTTTTTGGTGGAAATGTTGTCATTCATTCTAAGCTCATATTAGATACCGATAATGAAAGCCAATTGGCCTCTGTTATGGCTCACGAAATTGGTCATGTCACCCAACGGCATTTAGCCAGAGCGATGGAAAATCAAAGTCGAAATAGTCCTTATGTTTGGGGGGCAACGTTAGGCTCTTTATTGCTAACATTAGCGAATCCGGAAGCTGGCATGGCCGCGATGACAAGCACCATGGCAGGCTCAACTCAAAATATGATTAGTTTTACACAAAGCAATGAGCAAGAAGCTGATCGTGTCGGTTTAAGAACGCTTGCCAAAGCAGGGTTTGATCCTTATGCTTCATCGGAGTTTTTACAAAAGCTGGCTGATCAAAGCCGTTTTAGTAGTAAAGCGCCTGAGATATTACTTACTCACCCATTACCCAATAGTCGATTAACGGATATTCGCAATCGCTCAATGCAATACAGTAAAAAAAGTGTATCGCCATCATTAAATTATTATTTAGCAAAAGCACGATTAGCAATCTTAATAACTAAAAATAAAAATGCTGCTAAACGATTACTTGAAGATTACAAAAAGATCAATAACGAACAAACTAAAATAGCTGTTAATTATGGTAACGCATTAGCTGACAACTTGAGTGGTAATAACCAAAAAGCAAAACAGCAGTTACAACCGTTATTAGACCGCGATCCAAATAATATTTGGTATATTGATTTAATGACTGATATTGATTTGGCGCTCAACAATAACGATGCAGCCATTACTCGCTTACAAGCTGCATTAAAAAAAGCCCCAGACAGCTCAGCTTTGCAATTGAATCTTGCTAATGCATATATAAAAAATAGAAATTACCAACAAGCCGTCACGTTATTGCATCGCTACACTTTTGACCATAATGATGATACCAATGGTTGGGATTTACTCGTTACAGCTTATGGTGGATCACGTTCAAGGGCTCAAGAAATGAGTGCTAAAGCAGAGTTACTTGCATTAGAAGGTCAACTCCAACAATCAATACAATTACTACAAAATGCGAAAAATCAAACCAAAGGCAATCAAACAATGATTTCTAAAATCGATGCAAGAATTAATCAATTAAAACAGTTGCAAAAACGTTATGCTGTTTATAAACGATAACAAACTTTAATGATCATATCTCGACTAATTCTTGCAATAATATTAGTCGAGAAAATGATAAACCAGGTTATTTTTAAGACAAATGATCTACATTGTTGAAGAATTTTACCGTAAATGCTCCTTCAGGATGCTCATGGCTTTGTTTATAATTAACCAAGCTAATGCTAGTATTTAGCATTCGAGGAAAATAATTTTCATCACGATGTAAGCGCCAATCGCCACCATTTAAAACACAAAGTAAAATTCGTAATACTGTCCCATGTGACACAACCAAAATATTGCCCGTATCTTGAGTCGCGTTTTGAACAATGGTGTTTAATCCTTGCTTCATACGCGTTAGTATATCAAGATAATTTTCACCTTGATTAACTGAAGCGTCGAAATTAGCTGGATCAGTTAAATAGGTCGTAAATTCAGGAAACGTCTTTTTCAACTGAGGGACATGTTTACCTTCCCAAATGCCAAAATCCATTTCACGCAGATCGGCAAGCTCAAAAGTGGGAATAGTAAGATTATTTTCTTTAACAATATAATCGCGTGTTTCCATCGCACGTTGTTGTGTACTTGAGTACGCTTGCATAAAAGGAATATCTTTTAAATATTGCCCTGTTATTTTAGCACCCAAAATGCCTTGTTCGGTTAACGGTGAATTTTGAGATCCTTGCATCTGATCTTTAATATTCCATTCCGTTTGGCCATGTCTAATTAAGTATAAATTAATATCTTTCATTCGCACTTACTACCTTGTTTATTTTAAGAATCGGTTCGCTTATATTTATCTTTTCTAAGATAGGCTAAACAAGCCTGTAAAGTATCATCCATCGGTGCATTTAATTGCATCTCTTGTAAGCTTTTAGGATGAATAAATTTAACACTTGCTGCATGTAAAAATAATCGATTAAGCTTTGTTCCTGCTAACAATGCATCAAATTGTCTATCGCCATAGCGATCATCAAAAGCAATTGGATGGTTGGCATATTGTGTATGAATGCGGATTTGATGTGTTCGCCCAGTAACGGGACTTGCTTTTATTAAAGTTGCAAAATCAAACCGCTCTTCAACTTTAAAACGTGTTTCTGATGGCTTACCGTCTTTATCGACTTTCACGACTCGCTCACCGCTTTTTAACACATTTTTGAGCAATGGCGCTTGTATGACTTTGCAGTCAGAAGACCAGTTACCTTTAACCAAAGCTAAATAGTTTTTCTGCATTTGTTTAAGGCGTAATTGTTCGTGTAAGGATTTTAATGTGGAGCGTTTTTTAGCAATTAATAGTACCCCTGAAGTTTCGCGATCAATGCGATGCACTAGTTCTAAAAACTTTGCTTCAGGTCTTAAAGCACGTAATGCTTCGATTACCCCAAAACTTAAACCACTGCCACCATGTACGGCAATACCGGATGGTTTGTTAATCGCCAATAAGACATCATCTTCATAGATAATCGCTTTTTCTAAATCGGCGACTTTATTTAGCTTGGTTGAAATTTCTGGCATGGCTTTTTCTGTCATTCGAACAGGTGGGATTCGAATTTCATCGCCAATATTTAATTTATATTCAGGTTTGATCCGTTTTTTATTAACACGCACTTCACCTTTTCTTAAAATGCGATAAATCATACTTTTTGGCACACCTTTTAAATAGGTGATTAAAAAATTATCAATACGCTGTGTCGCATTTTCTTCTGAAATAGTAACAAATGAGACTTGTAATTTTGTTTGTGGAACTGTTGAGTCCATAGAAAATGATTAATCCGCTATCAATAAATAAAGTCGTTTACATTATAAAAAAATAAACTACACTATCGTAATTAAAAAATAAGATAGATTATATTCAGTATAATTAAAGAAGAAAGATTATAACGGAATATGGAGGAATAAAATAGTATGTTATTACTGCTTAATCAATACTCAAAAGGTAGATTTGCTTGGTTCTTATTGTTCTTTTCCACACTTGCTTTTGAAATAATCGCGCTTTATTTTCAACATAGCTTAGGGCTTGCTCCTTGTACGCTTTGCATTTACCAACGTTGTGCTATTTTAGGCATTATGCTAGCTAGCATTGTTGGGCTCATTGCTCCTCGTAACATTATTGTTCGATTAATCGGTATTTTAATTTGGATGATTAGCGCTTATAAAGGCTTTTTGCTAGCAACATTTCATGCCCATTTACAATTTGAACCTAATTTAAGTGATACTTGTTCGATTAACGCTCAATTCCCTTCGTGGTTCCCCTTAGACTCGTTGCTTCCTAGTATGTTTAAAGCTTATGGCTCTTGTGCCGATAAAATTTGGACATTTTTAACTATCGAAATGTCACAATGGATGATTATTATTTTTGCTTGTTACCTGATTTTTGGTTTAGCTGTATTAATTTCACAGATATTCCCATCGCCAAAAGGTTCAATCTGGAATAAGTAACTTTATTTATAAAACTGGCACTTTTTGTTGAGTTTGTTAGAATGTGTGGCAATTTTATTTTACGAATTGTCACATATAAATGCTTTTAGAATATCACCCGCCTATCGAACCTTGGCTGTCCATTTTACATCAAGATGACCATATTGTGGTTGTCAATAAACAACCTGGTATTTTGTCAGTTTCAGGCAATAAACCACAATTTATTGATAGCATTATTCATCGTTTGCAACAAAAATATAGCTATGTCGAATCCGTTCACCGGCTTGATATGGCAACCAGCGGTATCATGGTTGCTGCACTGTCAAAATTAGCTGATCGCGAAATAAAAAAACAGTTTCGAGAACGTATCCCTAAAAAAATTTATATCGCGGTCGTACATGGGCATCTTGAGCAAGATATTGGCCGTGTTGAGTTACCATTAATTTGTGATTGGCCTAATCGCCCAAGACAAATGGTTGATTTAGAAAATGGCAAACCTGCGCTAACTGAATATCAAGTGATATCCAGAAATCCAGACAACACAACTCGCATAAAATTATTCCCATTTACAGGCAGGTCGCACCAATTACGTGTTCACATGCAAGCCATCGGCCATCCCATTTTAGGTGATAAATTCTATGCTCATCCTGATGCTTTTGCGATGTCAAAAAGGCTGCTATTACACGCTCAATTGTTGACGATTAATCACCCTAAAACAGGTGAAAGTATGACATTTAGTTGCGAACCTGATTTTTAAAAATTCAACATAAAATTAGCAAGTGTGGGCTACAACCAGCTCAAGCCAATAATGAATAAACAAGTAATATAAAGGAAGTCAAAATGCAAAAAATTGTGTTAGCAACCAATAATCAAGGCAAGGTCAATGAATTGCAACGGTTACTCACTGATGCCGGTTTTGATATTGTTGCACAAAGCCAATTTAATGTACCTGATGCTAACGAAACAGGTTTAACATTTATTGAAAACGCTATTTTAAAAGCACGACATACCGCTAAATTAACAGGACTGCCGTCCATTGCTGATGACTCTGGCTTATCGGTAGATGCTCTTGGCGGTCAACCAGGAATTTATTCTGCGCGTTATGCTGGTGAACACGGTAATGATCAAAGCAATAATCAAAAATTATTGGATGCATTAAACAATGTTCCCAAAGAAAAACGTACTGCCTACTTTTATTGTGCACTGGTGTTTATGCGCCACGAAAATGATCCAACACCAATTATCTGCTTAGGAAAATGGCATGGTTTAATCTTAACTGAAGCACAAGGCGACGGTGGATTTGGTTACGATCCGCTTTTTTATGTGCCTGAATTGGGTTGTACAGCGGCACAACTAACCAAAGAACAGAAAAGCCAAATATCGCACCGAGGTCAAGCACTAAAACAATTGATTAGTAAAATTAAAACTGAATATTAATTATTCACTATATTATGTATACTCGAAATTGCATATTAATAAGTAAACAGTATATACTTAATGCATCAATGATATCGGAGTTAATATTGTGATTTTACTGATAGTAAGTGGTCGCTCTGGTTCTGGCAAATCCGTTGCCTTGCGAGCGCTAGAAGATATGGGATTTTATTGTGTTGATAATATCCCCGTTGTTTTATTACCTCAATTAGCCAATTCACTAAAAGACAATAATACCCCTGTTGCTGTTAGCATTGATATCCGAAATTTACCTGAACAATTTGATTTTAATAGTGATATCTTTCAACGCTTACCCGCATCAGTTACACCCGAAATTATTTTTTTTGATTGTAGCCCAAATACCTTAATTCGACGTTATAGCGAAACTCGACGTACGCACCCATTAACTAATCAACAATATTCTCTTGAAGAAGCCATCGATTTAGAAGAAAAATATCTAGAGCCGTTAAAATCGCATGCAAGCCTAGTTATTAATACCGATAATCTTTCGGTTCATGAACTATCTGATATACTAAGATCGCGTATTTTAGGTAAAAAAGAACGAGAATTAACGATCATTTTTGAATCATTTGGCTTCAAACATGGTTTACCTGTTGATGCGGATTTTGTGTTTGATGTTAGGTTTTTACCTAACCCTCATTGGGAAGTTAGTTTGCGTCCACTAACAGGATTAGACAAACCTGTTAAAGACTATTTATTAAGGTATGAAGAAGTCTCAAATTTCATCTATCAAACCGCTAATTACTTAAATCAATGGCTACCGCTGTTAGAAAAAAATAACCGCAGTTATCTAACCATTGCTATTGGCTGTACAGGAGGGCAACACCGTTCGGTCTTTATTGTTGAACAATTAGCTGAATTTTTTAAGGCACAAAATAAACAAGTACAAATTCGCCATCGAACGTTAGAAAAGAAACCATGATTATTCATTCTCAGTAGCAAGGGTTGATAATTCTTCAAATCGTTCTTTGCATTTATCAATAATATTTTGGCATTTATCCGCAATATTTTTCAGTATTCTTTGGTATTTAGCTGGATAATTCGTTGCATTAGGCGATGATGTAACTAATTTACCAACTTTAACTAATTCAATATCCGCAGGTAACTTAGCAAGTTTTGCTTTTAATACATTAATCGTTTGTGGATGTGGATGTCCAATAACAATAGCAACGCCTTTTTTACGCGCTAATTTGACGGCTAAATCAAATTGCCGGCTAATTGCTCGCTCAGTTTGCTCATCATCTAAAAATACATCACGCGCTAGCACTGGAACATCATAATAACTGGCAGCCTTTTTTATTTGTGTTCGGCCAATTGTTTTGCTATCTAAAAAAAACATTGAATGCGGGCTTAATGCCTTCATCACATTAGTCATTCCGTTAAGATCTGCTGTCATCAAACTGCCCATATGGTTATTAAAACCAATAGCATGTGGCACACGCTCAATTGCATTATTTACAATCCGACTTATTTGCGCTTCGTCCATTGATGGAAATAAAGTGTCTTTTTCTAGTCGCTGTTTGCTAAGTGGTGCCATAGGTAAATGAATTATTACATCATTACCATGTTGGTGAGCAATATTAGCCATACGCGCAGCATTTGGTGAGTTAGGTAACACAGCTACAGTGATATTAGGTGAAAGCCTAATAACTTGCTCTTCATTATGCTGACGATAACCAAAATCATCAATAACAAGTGCAAGCTTAGCCGCCCAAACACAATGTGTATTTAGCGCAAAGACAATTATAATAAAAATAGTTATAAAACAACGCACTATTTTAACCATCCACTTGGATCAAGCGCCTTACCATCACGGCGAATTTCAAAATATAACGCTGGGGTGCGTTGACCGCCACTGGATCCTACCAGCGCTATAGCTTGCCCATGGAGGATCCTATCGCCCACCTCAACTAACATGCGTTGATTATAACCATATAAACTCATATCACCTTTACCATGCTCAAGTGCTACAACAAAACCATAACCTTGTAGCCAACTGGCTAAAATAACTCGACCATCAGCAATGGCTTTAACTTGAGTACCATCTTTAGCATTAATCACCATTCCTTTCCAATACAATTCCCCTTGTAGCCGCTCACCAAACCTATGCGCAACACTACCGCTAACTGGCCAATTAAATTGGTGTTGAGGTTTTCCTATACCACTCACACGCGCCATTAAAGCTTGCTCGTCAGGATTCGGGATGTAACTTTTATTTTTTTGTTTTTCTTCAATATTTTTTGCTTGTTTTATTTCTTCTTCTGCTATGCGCTTGCTTTCTTGCTTTGCTTGGGCAATTTTAGCTTGTAACTTAGCTTCATTATTACGCAAATCCATTAATTTTTGTTGATTAACTTGCATCGCTGAATCAAGATCGGTTATCGTGCTTTGTCGATTTTCGCGATTTTTTTCAAGTTCTGCTTGTTGCTCTTTCTGCTTGCTTTGTAATGTTTTATGCGAAGATTGTTTTTTTTCTAATTGCGCACGCTTTTCAGTCAATTTAGCTTGCGTATCTTCAAGAGCTTGGATTTGCTGTTGCCTTGCTTCATTAATATAAGCATAGTAAGTCATTATACGATTATTACGCTCACTTTTCTCGCCAGAAAAAATCAGTTCTAACCCTGTCATATTACCTAGTTTAAAAGCACTCTCAAGTTGTTTGGCTAATACGCTCCGTTGCTGTTTTTGTTTTATCGTTAATTGCTCAATTTGCTTAACTAAACTATTAATCTCTTGATTGAGCTTTCTCAGTGATAAATCATTTTTTTCAACAGAAGTTAATAGTTTAGCTATTTCGGTTTCTTGCTCTTTCAGTGCATTAACAAGCTTTGACCGTTCTTTTTTTTGCTGGGCTAAACGCTTTTCTTGCTCCTCGATAGAGTGGCGTAAAGATTGCAGTTGCTTATTATCGTCCGCATACAAATAATGAATTTGTAACATTCCAACAATAACAATAATAACAAATTTTTGATAAATAGACATGAAATTGTCTTTATGATTTATAACCAAGCAATAAAAATGGTGTCACTATACCGATAAATAGACAAAGATGCAAAACGAAAACAACCTATCAAATTATTATCTTTTTTATATGAAGTGTTTATCGGTGATTAACCGTATTGTAACCTTAGCTATTTTTTGCTGTTTTGGCATGTTTTTTTGCGATAGCTTTGCTTTGGAGCGGCTGCCGTTTGCAAATAAAATTAACGGTTGATGATAACGTTCGAGCAGGAGAGGGCGAAATCTAGCACGGTTGCGTATGGTTGTAGAATATAGCTTATGGCTATTCAGCTCTGTTGCTGAGTTTTAAGACAATGGCACTGAATTGTTTCTAAAAAAACTGCATCTTGTTCAGTCGATAGCACATTCTAACGCCGAATAAGGCGCAGCGTTAGCCTTTTGGGTAAAAATGTTGATTTTTATAAAAATAAAAACTTAAATAAAATCAATGCTTTTTCTGAAGTGTTTTTAAGATCTAAAATGCCTTGTTTTGGGGGCGTTTGGTATTTTTAGCATTAAGCCTCCCTCTTTATTGTTTACGTATAAATTGTTTATGTGTAAAGAGGGAATGCTATTGTGTTTATCTGTTTTCTAAAATCCTACTGACCTTGATCAGATAGTTGCGTGATTCTTGAGAAACATGAGAAGTGACTAATTTTTGATAAACTTGTTGTGGTGTCATTGAGTTTATAATACGGATAGCTTTGTTGCGATCTTTATCAAAAGTAGACAATACACTACCAGCCCCACCATTATAGGATGTAATCATGGCATATCGCAATGATGTTGGGTTATTAATTCCTGCTAGATATTTAGTTTTTAGCAAGGACAAATAGGCCGTTCCCATGTCAACGTTATTACGAGGATCGAGTAAGAATTTTCGGCTTGGCTCTCCTGATTTGCCACGTAATTTAAAAATATCACGGCCAGCGGTGTGTTGTTGTACTTGCATGAGTCCCAGTGCATCAGTGCGGCTAACCGCATATGGGTTAAATGCTGATTCAACTTCCATAATTGCTAAAATCAAACGTTCATCAATCAAATGGCGATTAGACGCTTCAGAGACAAGTGGTAAAAATTTTCGTGCTCGTTGATTGATGTGGTTAGGAACCAGTTTAATTTCAACATAAGTAATTTGATGTGAGCCTGATTTGCGCTGTTTCAAATTATTCGCTAATACATAATCAGCAAAGCTGTTGGCTCTACCACTCCAACGGATAGGTTGGTGCTCTTGATCTAATACCTGATTGTATAAAAATGGATCTTGGGATAAATCTCGGCTAATTTTATCACGACGAATAATATCGACGGGCTCTGACATCAGTAATGTTGAAACTATCGCTTCTTTCAAATTACTTATTGGTGAATCAGACAGCGTTTCGATTGTGATCACCCCCGAGACAAAGTTAATATGAACACGTGTTTGCAGATTATCTTCATATTGAACATAGTCTTTAGGACCTGCAATAAGGACTTCTTTTGGCCCCCAGATTTGTTCAATGTTATTGGCATACTGGCTAATTAAAATATTGAAAGCATTAGTATCTTTAGCGTAATAATCGTTATTATTCGATTTTTTGCTCGGGCAACCAGTTAAAAGGCTTGTGATAATAAATAACGCAATGATTTTTTTGTTTTTTTTCATTTTGCATCTCAATTTTGGGGTTTATATCCATCAATCAGAATCTCTCTACCTTCAAATAGAAACTTGACCATTTCTGCTTCAATTTTTTTTCGGTGTTCAGAATTCATCATATTGAGTTTATGTTCGTTAATTAGCATAGTTTGTTTTTTAAGCCATTCTTGCCATGCTTGTTTGGATATTTCATTAAAAATACGTTTACCAAGCTCTCCTGGGTATAGTTGGAAATCTAAACCTTCTGCTTTCTTTTTTAAATAATGGCAATAAATAACACGACTCATTTTTATCTCTTTTAAGTACAATTAGCAAACGATGGCTGATTATACCTG